>JBAXYW010000047.1:0-15062 GCA_041670605.1 Lentisphaeria bacterium | reverse complement strand
GCGGGGGGGGCGGGGGGGCGGGGGGGGGGTGGGGGGGGGGGGCCGGGGGGGGACGCGCCGGCCATGTTCGGGGGAGGATCTGGGGGGGGTGGATGTTCCCGTTCTGTGGGCGCTCGCTTGCGAGCGCCATGCTCCCGCGTTGAAAGCGGCAGCTGCGCTGCCGCACTCCATAGAGCATGTCGAAAGACTTTGAACAAGATAGAATACGGGAATATGATCTGACTTATGATTCCCAAGCAGTATTACCAAGAAAGCCATGACTGTAGAAAACGGGTACAAAGCCATTTTCAGTGACCCATTGGGCTGCCAGATCAATTCGTTCAAGGTGGTCGGGAAGATAATTAAAGTAATACGGGAAAGAATATTGCTCATGGCTGGCCAGATTGATGGTATCAGCGGTATATCCCGGCTTCACTAAAGTATTCAATTTGTTTTTTATTTCCTCTTTGTTGAGCAGATTGCAACAGAGAGCATCTTTTTCCCAGCAGAGTCCATGATCAAAATCAAACAAGCGGTGTTTTGCGCACAAGTAAGAAGCCGTATCGGCATCCTGATAATAACCAATATCACAGACTGCCTCGCAAGTATCCTGTTCTCCAACATAGGTTTTTGAGTTGATGAAAGAACCGGACATGACACGACATCCCCTTTTCGTCAGAACACTCAAATGATCCGGTTGCATCATCCCCCAATGAATCACTACCGGATGAATAAATGTTTCTTCTCCAGCAAAACGAACGACTTCAGAATAAAGCAAATCATAATCTTGGGCTATTTTTTCAGCAGTTGCATGCTGATATGGGCGATCCGGAAATTCCGAATAGGCATGGAACGACAACCTCAACCAATCGGAATTCTCTTGAAATTCTCCTTTGTAATTCGCTGGAAAGTTGTTCAGACTGAAATCATCATGGTCATTATGATAAAAGAGATTCAAGGTGAATTTAGTGCCATATCGCTGATTGGTTTCCCGCAAAGACTTCAGATAAAAATGGTCAAAAAGAGAAGCCGGTTTTTGTCGCGCGATATCCGTCAGGAAAAAAATATTGTCATCAATAAAAAAATTATAGCGGGGGAAGGATTTTTTATCCCAGACGACTTGAATTTTCTGTTGTGCTTCCCCAAATTTATCATTTGAACTGACAACAATTTCATTGTTTTTGCTAGTCAATGTCACTAATGCTTTGAAATTACGTCCGCAACGTACCGCTTCTTTACCATTGACCTTTACATGCGCTGTACTTGGTGCCAGACCTTCGAGGAAGAATTCCAGGCCATTTGAAGTTTCTTTACCATCATGATGGTTCAACACCGCGCCATGACGAACATTACTTAATTCGAGCATTTTCAGCGTTCCTTTTACGTCAATATTAGTTGGAGATGAAAAAAAAACCGGCAGTTGCCTGCCGGTTTAGTAGAATTCCCGTCATTCTTCACACGTTGTAGTTTCACCAGGGAGTTCTTCTCCGACGAGCCAACGTACAAAGCGTTTCACTTGGATTTGTGGCGCGATAGCAGCCAAGGTTGACTTATCGTCATCGATCCAAGGTTGATTAACGAGGCAAATTTCCTTGAAAATTTTATTGAGTTTTCCTTTCAATATTTTTTCCAACATCGCAGCTGGTTTGCCTTGCAGTTCCGGTTGTGCGGCAGCGATTTCTTTTTCTTTCGCAATAAACTCCGCCGGGACATCTGCTGGAGTAATATAGGTGGGGTTGCTGGCGCAGACATGCAAACAAATGCTATTAAGTAATTCAGGGGTGCAAGAACCAGCCACTTCAACCATTGTGCCATAGGGAACACCGGTATGCAGATAGGTTCCAATAACTCCGGAGCTTGTCCAGCGCAAAGCACGACGAACATGCATATTTTCGCCAAGTTTACCGATCAAAACTTTCAAATCCTCAGCGACCGATTCGGCAAGTTTGTTGGAAATATCCCCGTCCTCAGAAAATTCATTCAGGGCTTTTTCAGCAGTGGCTTCAGCAAAAGACATAAACTCACTGGTCTTTGCGACGAAATCTGTTTCGCAAAGAACTTCAACCAGGACAGTCACATTGTCTTTGCTTTTGACGACCCATTTGCCCTGAGTAGCACTACGCCCGGCTTTTTTAGCCGCTTTGGCAATTCCGGATTTGCGCAAGTGTTCGATAGACGCTTCGATATCGCCGTTGCAGGCCACCAGAGCTTTTTTACATTCCATCATGCCTACACCAGTTTTCTGGCGCAGGTCGTTGACTAATTGGGCAGTAATTTGTGCCATAATTCCATTCCTGTTTTTTTTCCGGTTTCCTTGCCGACCGGTTCAGTTGTTTTATCAGTAAGGGCTTCAGGCCTGTTCGGCTTCTTCCTGATCTTCCTTACCCACAGCAGCTTCGCTAAGAGGAGCTGCGGTTTCCGGGTGCTTTTTACTAGCAACGCCCAAGCCGCCCTCAACGGCGGTGGCAAGAGCATCAACAATGACTTTGATCGAGCGCAGAGCATCATCATTTCCCGGAATCACATAATCAATCTGATCGGGATTACAGCAGGAGTCAACAAGAGCGACAACGGGGATACCAAGCTTTGCGGCTTCCTGAACAGCAATATGCTCGCGGTCGACATCAATGACAACCAAAGCAGTTGGCAGTTTGTACATATTGACAATACCGCCCAAAGCACTCTGCAGCTTGCCCATTTCCCGACGCAAGCCAGAGACTTCTTTTTTCGGCAGCGCTTCCATACTGCCATCGGCTTCCTGTGCTTTAAGTTTCTTCAGATAAGCCACCCGGCTCAGAACAACCTTCTGATTGGTCAGCGTACCGCCCAACCAGCGTTCACACATAAAAGGCATATTCAAGCGTTCTGCAGTAGTTCGTACGCATTCCTGAGCCTGGCGTTTCGCGCCAACGAAAAGGATTTGGCCGCCATTCGCAGCAATATCGGAGAGAAAATCGCAGGCGACTGCGAGTTGACGCATGGTTTTCCCGAGGTCAAAAATCGTAATACCGCTGCGGGTACCATAGATGTAAGGCTTCATTTTGGGATTCCAACGGCGAGTCTGGTGACCGAAATGCACCCCGGCTTCCAGAAGATCAGTAATAGTTGTTTTTGCCACGATTCTCCATCCTTTCATGTTTTGCTGAATGCTTTGCCTAAGCAGCGAAAACAAAACCCCTAGCTGCTCTTCGAAACATTCTTGACTGAGTTTTTCGGAATTCATCCGGGGCTTGGTTGAAATCCCAAACGGTAGAACGAATAAATATAATCAATCTTCCTGGAAAAACAAGAGAATTTTACAAAAAACAGATTTCTCCGTGCTCCTCTATGGCTGCTTCTTGTTTTTTGGAAAGAAATTCGGTAGCAAATTATGCAAAGCATTGGGTACGTGCATATTTGTAGTTCAGCCTTAAGGCTACGTCGCTCCAGCGGGCCCGCTTCCCCATTCCCGGACGCCTCCGTTTTTCGGACGGCAACGAACTGCAGTAAGGCGATGCCGCCGAGAGCGCTTATTGGCGCTAACTTAACCTAAAGAGGGGAGAATCCGGAGCTGGAAGCTCCGGCTACATTCCAGGGAGGATCTGTTGCGTTGATATTCGTGGCTATTCCTCTTGGTCGAGCGAGAGCATTTGGATCATATCCTGAAAATATTGCTGCGTTTCTTCGCGGCTGAGTGGTTTGATCGCTTTCTCTGGAGTCGTAAAAACAATATATTCTTCCGGGATTTCTGCAAGGAATTTAGACGGGCGGACTACGGAGACCTTTCCCATGACCCTGCGTTTTTCGGCATAGCAAAGAAGCACATTTTTACGGGCTCTGGTCAAGGCGACATAAAAGAGTCGGCGTTCCTCTTCCTCATGGCCTTCCTCGACTGCCCGCTGGTGAGGGAAAATATTTCGTTCCAGCCCGGCCACCAGGACGGTTGGAAATTCCAGCCCCTTGGCACTATGAACGGTCATCATAGTCACCGAATCGGTGGCGTTTTCCTTTTTCTCCTTTTTCTCGCTATGCTCCTGCAGAGCAAAGCTTTCGAGAAATTCCTGCAAGGTGCCCTGGCCACGATGGTCGGCATCGAAGTCCGCCAGAGAATTCATAAATTCCAGCAGGTTGTCGCGTCTGCGCAAGGCATCTTCACGGGGTTTATACATTCTTCCCAAGCCAGCGAAATAATCAATTTTCTGGAAGAATGCCGTGGCCTTCTGGTAAAGCTGCCCAGGCCTTTGGAATTCTGTTCTGGTTTGTTGCAGCAGTTCCAAAAACTGGTTCAGGTTTTTTGCTGAATCTTCGGGAAGCTTTTCTAAAATTCTCTGATTTTTCAACAACGCGTTAAAATTCTGCTGGGTTATATCTCGGAATTCGCGCAAACGTGCAATGCTAGTATCGCCAATGCCACGCGGAGGGACATTGACAACTCGAAGAAAGCTGAAATCATCGGCTGGATTCTGGATCAGCTGCAAAAAACTGATCGCATCCAGAATTTCCTTGTTCTGATAAAATGAATTTGCGCCAACTAGGACATAAGGTAGCTTGGATTTGCGGAATTGTTCTTCCAAGACTCGAGCCTGATGATTCGAGCGAAACAAAACGGCAAAATCCCGCCATGTGGATTCCGGTATCTGTGACTGAATATACTTGACAATAAAATCCGCTTCGGTCTTTTCATCTGCACAGCGAACCCCAAGAATTTTTTCTCCGTCTCCCTGATCGGACCAAAGATTTTTTTCCCGTCGGGTCTGATTTTTCGCGATAACCGCATTTGCGCTGCGCAGGATGGTATTTGTTGAACGGTAATTTTGTTCCAGGCGGATGACTTTTGCGTTTGGGAAAAAGGACTCAAACTGCAGGATATTTCCCATATCTGCCCCTCGCCAACCATAGATGGACTGATCATCATCTCCCACGACGGCAATATTGCTTGTCGTTGCAGAAAGCATCAGCATGATCTGCAGCTGTGCTGCATTGGTATCCTGATATTCATCAATCATCAAATGACTATATTTTTGCTGGTATGTGGCTAGTATCTCCGGGACTTGTTGCCAGAGTCGCACAGTCAGAAAAAGCATGTCGTCGAAATCAAGCATATCCATCTGTTGGAGACGCAACTGGTATTTTTGATAAAGTAAAGCCAGCTGTACGTCTTTTGGCTGATTTCGCTGGCGAATCTGTTCCGGACTCAAAAGTGCGGCCTTAGCCAAGCTGATTTGATGCAGAATAAAGCAGGGATCAAATCCCGTAGCAGTCATCCCTTCCTGAGTCATAATTTCGCGGATCAGGCCATTCTGGTAACTGTCACTGGCAATACTGAAGCTACAACTATATCCCAGACGTTTGATCTGCCGCCGCAAAATCCCTGCGCAAAACGCATGAAAAGTGCATATCGTCATAGTTTCCGCCAGACTGCCAAGCAAATCTTTGACCCGGTTGCGCATTTCACGAGCCGCCTTATTGGTAAAAGTCACCGCCAGAATGGCATCCGGACGAACCCCATGCCGTACCAGATTGGCAACACGATGCACAATGACCG
Organism: Lentisphaeria bacterium; assembly: GCA_041670605.1. Lineage (GTDB taxonomy): Bacteria > Verrucomicrobiota > Lentisphaeria > Oligosphaerales > Oligosphaeraceae > JAQVUB01. The sequence continues at coordinate 9,559 of JBAXYW010000047.1, read as the reverse complement.
TGGTTTTTCCAGTACCGGCTCCTGCCAGCAGTAATATCGGTCCTGACAGCGTATCAATTGCGAGTTGTTGTTGTGAATTCAAGCCAGACATCAGCAAACCAAGGGATTACAGTGAAACGTTTTTCGCGGGCGAATCGTTGCCTTTTTCCCGGTCTCTGGTAATCTCCAATAAAGCTTTGCGGATGTGTTCGCAGTTTTTTTCCGGATTGGAAAAACGGTCAACCCGGATGGGTTGTCCAAAGGTCATGGTGATTTTTGCAAAGGGGAGAGGAATTTGCATACGATCCCAGCTTTTCAGTTCCAGATAGTGTGAAAAATTACAGCAGAGTGGAATGATCGGGGAATTTGTCAAAGCGGCCAATGCGATAATACCGGAATGGACGCAATAACGCGGTCCTCTGGGACCATCAACCGTGATAATCAGGGAGCGATTCTGCTTGATTTCTCTTTTCAGAGCCAGCAGTGCGGCCACGCCTCCCCGGCTGGAAGAACCGCGGACAACATTAAAATGAAACAATTTTGCCAAAGTGGAAATATATTCGCCATCCCGGGAAGCACTAATCAGCAAGGAAAGATGCTGCCGCAGCAAAAGTGGCAGTTGCGGCACACCGAAAATCACCCGATTGTGCCAGCAGGCAAAAATGCACGAAGAGGCTACATTAAAAGCAGGTTCTTCCCGGTTCCCTTCAAGTTTCACCCGATAAGTGCAAAAAAGCAAACGCCCCAGCATAACCAAAGGCCAAGCCAACCAGAGCGGCAAGCGCCTTTTATTCTTGAAGGTGAAAATTTTACGAAGCCTTTTGGGCATGTTGCAATTTCCCTACGAATCAAGCGAAAAAATGTTAAACGAATTCCCTAGAAAAGCCTTGATACCCCTTGCCGGTTTAGGCACCCGCATGTTTCCCGCCAGTAAGACAGTCAAAAAGGAATTATTTCCGGTGATCACAGCAGATGGTCAATGCAAAAGTCTTTTGCAACGTCTTCTTGAAGAAGCCTGTTCTGCCGGCATTGAAGAGATTGGTCTGATTATCCGTCCCGATGACCAGCAACAGTTTGCTGCTCTTTTTCAACCGGTTGAGCCAGCAATTTATGAGCGTTTGTCCTCTTCTGCCAAAGCAGAAGAGGACAGCCTTTTACGTCTGGGCAAGAAAATCACTTTTCTTTTTCAGCCGGTTCAGGAAGGTTTTGGGCATGCCATATTCTGTGCCCGGGACTGGGTTGGCAAGGAACCTTTTTTATTGATGCTCAGTGATCATATCTATTTCACTTCTGGCAGCAGAAGCTGTTCCCAACAACTTCTGGATGCCTTTCGGCGCCATGGCGGAAAATCAATGATCAGCCTTTATCCCGTTTCGGGGGATCAGGTGGTTCATTATGGAACTGGAGCCGGGTCTTGGCATGCCGAGGATCCGAAAACCCTGGAACTGACCCATTTTATTGAGAAACCCGATCCGGAATATGCCAGACAGTATCTGCGCATGAACAATCTAAAGGAAGATTCCTACCTTTGTGTTTATGGACAATACGTGCTGACGGACGAAATATTTGCAATTCTCGCCAAACAGATTGCAGAAAACCAACGCCAGCGAGGGGAATTTCAGCTCAGCACAGCACTCACAGAACTCTCAACGGCAGGACGCCTTCTCGGTTTTCTGGTCGATGGCAAACATTATGATACCGGGCAGCCACTCGCTTACGTTCACAGCCTGGCTGGATTTGCGGGACTGCTACCCGAAGAACCGTAGAAGAAGACAGAAAGTCATATCCTCTATGTTGACCCTATCCAAAAAGTCCTTCCGGGAGATTTTATCCACAGATTTTGCAGAGTACCACAGATTTTTTGTTTTTGATAGTAGATTCCCCCGCCATTATGGAATCTTATGTGCTAAAGTACGTTTTTTAATGTCATTCAGTATCTGATTTTGCACAGTGAGCGAAACTTCAACAGGTGGATGATACTTCAGGTTGCATCCACCCAAAACACAGTTCTTGCGAAAAATTCAACGATTATTCTTGAAGTCTTTCAAAACAATCATTAAAATCGGCGTAATCTGCGGACAAAACAATCCTTGATACCTTTTGGGACAGGCTCTATGTTGCAGCTTGTCCAGTGGTGACAAGTCCTTTGCCTGCACAAGTGTTATTTGGAAACAGGCTTTTTTTTGAACCACACCACGAACTGTTATTCCATAACAACTTATGAAAACGATGCCTGGCCTTATGCCGGGATACTGTTGAGCCAATCCAGTAGTTCCTTTGAAAGCGGATTAATGGCCTTCAGGATCGCATTTTCACCGGAAGGCAGTTTCAGTTCATCGCCGACATTCGCTCCAACCAATACCTTACCTAAGGGACTGTCAAAGGCAATCTTATTTTCTTCCGGTTTACTGTCAAAACGTCCCAAAACACAAAATTGCTCCTGCTTTCCGGACGGATACTCGAAGGTAACCGAACAACCTGGCACGACCGTTACATCAACAGTGACATCGGAAAAATCAACTGGTCTGGTCTCATTGAGCCGATTTTCCAGTTCTGCTCTTTGTTTGCTGAGAAAAGCCTGTCTCTCCTTAGCAAATTTAAATTCTGAATTTTCCCGCAGATCTCCCAGACTTCTGGCATGTTCAATGGCCGAGACATTTTCCGGAATTAACACGTTGATCAGGTCTTCCAGCTCCTTTTTTGTCCGCTCGTAACTTCGGATCGAAGTAATATTGACGGTCACCCTGCGGGGAGCACGACCTTTTTCTTCAACTTCACGAATAGAATCCGGGTAATGCCGAACGATTTTTACCAACAGACTCTGACGTTCACTATTATCAAGCAATGGCTGATGCTTGACACAGCGAACAAGAGCTTTGATCGCATCCGTATCACCCATATTCATCACTTCCCGTTGAAATTGCTCATCGTCAACCAACATTTTTTGCAGAGTCCGTCTGGATTTTAAATAATTTCCGCGGGCTTCCGCATGAAGTGTTTTGAACAGAAGATACGAATTCGACAAATATTTGCTGCGCAACTCGCATTTTGGCGCTTTCCAAAGCCAGAAATAATGTTCCGGAGTCACCCTGCCTTCCTTAAAAGCCTGATAAACCCGCTCACTGAACAGATTTTTTTCTTCCGGCAATCCGGAAAGTAATTTTTCAACATGCCCCCAGAGCCGATAAGGCATCAGCAACGTCGCTTCGACCAGATATACACTCCCCTTGGCCAACAGAGATGCATTCAACCAGTAGGAAACCAGTTTCCCAGGTAATTTATCACAAATTTCGACAAACAATTTAATGTTTTCCCAGATTTCCGCTTCTTCTGCGAGAGCTTTCAGGGTTTCATCCAGAAATTCATCGTAGCCTCCGCCTTTGAGGATCATGGCTGCAGCCAGTGCAAAAGATTCACTTTGCTCGGGGCGATGTGCAACACTGGCGAAGATATTCCGGACATTTTCCAAGTTTGCCTGATCGACTTTGAGTTTACTGCAGTTTTTCAAACGTTCAACCAATTCATCGATACTGCGGCTGTTGTCCCAGCGTTTTGCATCACTGCTGCTGATTTCTGTTGTTGACTGCTGTTCATCATGAACGTTTTGTGCAAAATTTCCTGCTGCCATCATATCAAACCCCTCTTCTGTTAAAAACCCTGGAATCAAAATTTTCTTGAGTACTGCATTGGTCATGCCGCTAACGCAAAGCAAACTGGATTTCAAGTCCTCCCAAAACTGCTTTCCGAATCCTTTCTCCAGTTTTTTCCCCGAACTCAGCAAGGAGTGTAAGGCAGACTCTTTTCGGATGATGACCATGGAATCAAAAAAAGACCGCAAACGCAGGATGCGTTTACGGTCAAGTGATACGGTCACTTCATTGGCCAGGTCATCGATTACCAGGATCGTGCCCGTGCCAAAGGCGGGGTCATGGCAAAAAGCACCCACTTGAAGCTCCTTCATGACCTCCATACGTTTACAAACGACATCCAAAGGCGTGTCGCTGTCGCGGATGCCGATCGCTTCCGCAAGGCCAGCGGGGTTCCCATAGTGGTTAAAAAGTTGTTTGCATACGGTAACATAGCGATCCCGAAACGTCGCAGAATCAAAACCAGCGGACAAAGCCAGTTCGAGAAATTTAATTTCCAGCTCCGAATAAGGATTTCCGGAAAAGCTTTCGGCAACCAGTTCCATACTTTCCAGGTATTGCGTTATATCGCCTCCGCCTTTTGCCGGAACCTGACTGGCGAAATCACGCAAGGGAATCAGCAGTTTTTCCAAAGCTGCAGGCGAGTTTTCGACGGCAGCCAAGCAAAGCGCATCGAACTCCTTTTCAAGCTCCTCATTTTTTTCATCAAGCATCGTTGTCATCCTGTTTTCAGAGTTAATACAATTGATTCAACTGAAGATAATTTTTTTTTGTAAAATCGATAATTTTTTCTGCCTCCATCACCGTCCAAAGAGGATCGATATCCAGGAAAGATAGTTCATCAAGTTGTTTCGGAAAATGCGACATGCCAATAAAAAACCCATCGATCAGCACAGCAAATGCTTCTCCCTTTTTTAGGGAAGCGGTTTGCAGCAAGGTATTGCGCCCATGTTTGTCGATATAGAGTCGCAAGCCGCAATTCCGGCTATTCTGGTCAGGAATCATTTCCGCCATATAAAAGCGTTTGGCATCCAGAAAGGGAAAAGTATTGATATTCACTTGCTGGGTTTGTTGCGGATTCCAAACCGTCTTTGCCAATTGGGTAAATGATCGATCCTTCGAGGAGAGTTCGTGAAGGCTGATGACATACATGGGATCCAGTTTAGAAAAATATTGACAACTGGCCAAAAAAGACAGCAGCACAAGAAGGACACCTCGTAAAATTTCAAGTTGGCAAAGCCCTTTCGGCATCCAATTACTCCTCATATTTCCGATAAAAGGTGGCAAGACTGATTCCCAGGGATTTGGCGGCAGCCTCCTTATCACCGGCAAATTGTTCGAGGACATGGCGCAAAAAATGTCGTTCGCAAAGTTTCAAAAGTGCTTTCAGGGTCAAATCTCCAGACAATACAGGGAGCGAAAAGCTGTTTTTCGGAGCAACTGTATATTCTTTGTCAATTTTTTCGGGGCTTTGGCAATAGTCCGGCAGGTCTTTCAGGCAAATCACCTTCTGATCCGAAAGAGCAACGGCGCGTTGCAGGCTATTTTCCAATTCGCGAACATTTCCCGGCCAAGAATAGCCAGACAATGCACGAAGTGCTTCTGCCGAAATTCCAAAGGCGGCAGAATGCTGACTGAAGTGCGTCATAAAATGATTCGCCAATAAAGGAATATCCGATTTGCGTTCCCGAAGCGGTGGAATTTTTAGCGGAAATACACTGAGTCGGTAGAAGAGATCATCCCGGAGCAAACCATTAGCCATTCGCTGGCTCAAGTCTTCATTGGTTGCAGCCAAAATTCGTACATTGACCGGAATATTCTGTAAAGATCCTACCGGTCGGATTTCCCTTTCCTGCAATGCTCGCAACAACGCCAGTTGCATACTTACGGGAATCGAACCCACTTCATCCAGAAATAAAGTCCCCCCATCGGCAGCAAGGAAAAGACCATTTTTGTTTCGCACTGCGCCTGTAAACGCTCCTTTCATATGGCCGAATAATTCTGATTCGAGCAGATTTTCCGGTAAGGAAGCGCAATTAATCGCAACAAATGGTTTGTTTGCTCTCGGACTGTTCTGGTGAATGGCTTTTGCCACCAATTCTTTACCGGTACCGCTTTCACCTTGGATGAGCACCGTCATTTCGGTGGGAGCCGCCGTTTTGATCTGCCGATATAAGTCCTGCATGCTCGGATGTTCGCCAACAATCAGGCTGAAATGCTCCTCAGCAACCTGTGCTTTCCCGGCAGCAACTTCCTGCGCTATCGGTTTACTACTGCTACTGACGCGGGAGGAAAGGGCCGAATTTAAGGTTTGCATCGCCAGCCCAGTTTTCAGCGGTTTATTCAACCAGGCAAAAGCTCCTCGTGAAAGAGCAGCAGCAGCAACGCTAACCTCTGCATAATCGGCTAATAAAATCACTGGTATTGGCGGACTTGCCTGACAGGCCATTTCGAGAAAATCACCCTCTTTCAGGGAGGTTCGCCACAACCGGGTATCACAGAAAAAAATATCCCACTGGCGGCTGTCTAGAAGTTCACGGATCACAACTGGGTCAGAACAACAACGAACCCGATGATCAAAAACCCGAAGCAACCCCTTTAATATTTCCAAGAGGCTTTCATCTTCTTCTGCAATTAGTATTTTAGCACTGACTGTCATAAATGACGTATTCGTATATCTTCATTGCGCCGACAAACAGCTTAATGTAATGCGTAAAAACAAATTCCGCAAGCTCTTCCAAGCGAAATTCAATATCTTGAAGTCTCGGGCCAATTGAAAAACTAAACGCACCACCATTATTAGCGTTGTATGCATTTAATTTTATAAAATGGCTGTTTTGTATTTAAGATGTCATGAACGGCTTGAACTCGTCGTTGGTATGATATGTTTGCGACGTGCTCCTTAAAGTTAGTCATGCCATCACCATCGCAATTACTGCTGGAACGGTGATGAAAGCGGCGATCAATATGGGATGCAGCGGCTTGACGACGCACTGAAAGCAGGAGCTTTGCTTCCGCACTCCATAGTGGCACTTTCTCGTGGATCCGCTGTTCGAAGGTCTGCGTTTTTTCTGATAATTTAAAAACAAAAAAAACCGCTTAGAGGAGCGGTTTTTTTTGGGCATCAGGCAGAATGCTTAGTGTTTAAAATCGTAAAGTCCACGAACTTCATTAGCTCGTACCGGCTGCCCATCCGGTTTAACCAAGCGGACATTCACGAAAATCATCAGGTTGGTTTTTACACCGCGCTCCCCTTTGCTGGTAAAGAGGCGCCCCAGCAACGGGATTCTACCCAAAAACGGAATACGATCTTCAAAGCGTTCCATGCGTTCACCAATCATACCACCAAGCACGATGGTCTCATTATCATAGACAATGACTTTGGTATTAACTTCACGTTTCGAGAGAATCGGCATTTTCATTGGGACAGTGACGGTCTGTCCACTCATGATCATCGAATAACTATAATCTTCCCAATCCACAAAATCAATGACTTGAGGAATCAATTCCAAATCCACGGAGTATTCATCGGCGGAAACGTTGGGAGTAACATCGAGAATCACACCAAGCTCGGTCTCTTCGCCAAGTTCTGGGATAGAGGGTGTATAACTGGTCACGTTGCCGGCATCGCCAGTATCCGTTTCGATCTCAGGCTCAGTCCAGCTTTCCGGAAAATAACGGATTTTCACCATTTTCAACTGTGCAGTTTTACCGCTGATCGTGGTCACTTTGGGAGATGAAAGCACATCCGTATGTGTTTCCTGTTCAATCGCATGGATGACCGTCGAAAAAGCATAATTTCCGAGAATGGAATAGACCGAAAAGAGATTATCGTTGACTACAGTATCCGAGAAAAACGTTTCCGCAAAACGCAAACCGGAACTCAGTGTCGGATCTTTGGCAACTCCCATCTGAAAACTAGCATCCTTATTTCCCAACCCGGTATTCGAACCAGTAATATCACTCTTCAGGAAATGATCTCCACTTCCAGTACCGGAATCGTAGGATATTCCACCACCCATCAGACTCCAGTCAAAGCCCAAGGTATCCATATCGGTTTGCACGACTTCAACAAATTTTGCTTCAATAGTGACTTGAGCCGGGATATCATTAATCTCATCAAGAATTTTTCGGATCCGTTGATGGTTTTCCGGAGTATGATGTACAATCAGTTTACCAGATCTGGCAAAAAATTTGATACGTGAGCCAGGCAACATTGGGACGCCCATTTCCGAAAATTCCGTTTGCACATCCACAAAATATCCATCGCTGCCGCCGCCTTCGCTATCGCTATCATCATCGTCGTCGTCGTCATCATCATCATCATCATCATCATCATCGCCTGATTTCAATTCAAGTTTAGACATTTTTTTGCGAGTGCGTTTGGAATCAAAGACACCAGCTGCCACACTGTAATAGCGTGTTTCCATCTGATCCATGACGATACTCTTATGCGCCACCAAGACTGCAGATTCAGCCACTTTAACATTCAAACCATAGCCCATTGCCAAATAAGTCAAAACCTCACGCGGAGTAACGTTGTTTAAATTGAGGTTAACCGGTTTTTCTTCGAGATTTTCCATCGGGGCAGCTGCTGCAGTTGCAGCAGCAGCTGGCGCCTGTATGCCCAACCCCAAATCCTGTTCTGCAAAATCGCCAAACTGATCGCCTCCCTCGGCAGCGGGAAATCCTGTTCCAAGTCCCAATTCGTCGGAGACTCCACGTTGTTCGGTAATGGTCGTTTGCGCCGCCAAGCTGGCCGACATTGGCGTGAGCAAAGCAACAATATTCACCCCAATACCATCCGGGTCGGCCTCTTTGATTTTGCGGGGAAGAATTTCATTCAATACATCTTTAAGAGTATCATTATCAAAAACAATTTTCGGCAGGATGATATTGTCCAGCTTTTTATTAATGCCCTGACTATCATCGGTTCGACGAATCGTCCGAGTATCAAAACCATCCACAGAACCGCTCATCAGCGGAGTCACCGGCTCAGACCATCTCCAGCGAACTTCAGCCAGCCGTTCTTTCAGCATGGTTTCCATCTTCAGGTCAGCGACTTTCTTCAATTCTTCATTGATTCGGGCAAGATTCCGAATCGCGGTGAGTTCAAAAGGGTCTTCCAGAAGAACTTGTTCAAAACACTCCCGTGCTTGAGCATAACGACGATTATTCATAAAAACCCGGCCTTCTTCCAGCTTGACCTTGATTTTATAATCACGCTCAGCTAGATCAGGAATAATGGTCTGTAAGGCCGTCTCATTTTTGAATTCCAACTCTGAACGCAAGGCTTGCATATTTCTTACGTCACGATCAATACGATCCAAAAGTCCTGCATCTCTGGGAAGATTCCCGTACTCGGTCATTCGGGCACTGTTCAATTCCCCGATCGCTTCATCGATTTTGCCAGGCCCGGTACCCACTGGATTTTTCTCAGCCTGCATACGATAAATTTTGGCGATTTCCAAACAAGCATGTACACGATAGTTTTCACATTTCCACAGAATATCCAAAGCACGATCATTCTGACTTTCGGCCAACTTTGCCACCATTGCGGCGGCTTCTCTAGCCTTGTCTTTTACGCCATTATATAACTTTTGCGCTTCTTCCAAATTGCCAGCACTGAATTTTCGCGAAGCCTGAAAAACCAGTTGCATCGCATCGTCCACCGCAGCATCAGCGTCTTTACAAGAATTTTCGGCAACCGTCAAGAGTTCTGCGCGCCGCGCTTTTTCCTGAGCGGCCAAAATCTCACTGCGAACCACTTTGATCCGAGTGCTCACCGCAGCCACTTGTTGGATTATTTGTTCTCCCGCGGGTTTATCTGCTTGAGAAGCCTTACCAAGAAATCTGAAAATCATCGCATTGACATTCGCAAAATGTTTATCAGCACTCTGGGAAAAACTGGCGGCTTCCTGCAAATTCCGATC
>JBAXYW010000046.1:0-15212 GCA_041670605.1 Lentisphaeria bacterium | reverse complement strand
GCTTCCATCTCCGGATCCGTCCCCGTATCTTCCCCAGAAAGTGGCCGGAGCTTCCATCTCCGGATCCGTCCCCGTATCTTCCCCAGAAAGTGGCCGGAGCTTCCAGCTCCGGATCCGTCCCCGTTCCCAGACAAGCTGGAATACAACTGGAATACAAAGTGTAATTTTGTTTTGAACCACGCCTAAAGAAGGATGAAAGTTGAAAAAAAAATGTCTAATCTGCGGAATTTGTGGATGAATTGTTTTGCTTGCGGACGAAAGTCTACCCCAAGAAGTTCTGTGAAGTTCTGTGAAGTTCTGTGGCGGGTCATACTTGTCCTGCAGGGGACCCAAAATTTTATCAATGGGCATGAAAGGATGACGTTTTTATTCGCAAAATGGAGGATCAACATTACATTAAAAAGTTTTTCATATGTTCTTAGTGATAAGCCAAACAACATTAGGTAAGGAATCAGCGCATGACAGAGTTCGCAGACTGGCAGAAGATCAAGGGCACTTTGAAATTAGGCATTGGCACGGATCATGGGGGATATGCCCAAAAGGAAATGCTCAAAAGTGCTTTAAGCAAGCAGGGAATTCAGGTTGTTGATTTTGGCCCGTATTTGGTTGAGCCCGAAGACGATTATCCTGAGTATGCTTCTTTGTTATGTAAAGCTCTGTTGCGCAAAGAGATTGATTGCGGGATTCTAATTTGCCGTAGCGGGATCGGCATGGCCATCACGGCGAATCGTTTTCATGGTATCCGGGCGGCATTGGTAGAAGGACCTGACAAAGCGAAGATGAGCCGTTGCCACAATGATTCGAATGTCCTGGTCACCGGTGGGGATAAGATGAGCGATCAGGATTTGCTGGCAACCGTACAAGCTTGGTTCAGCATGCCCTTCACGCAGGAAAGCCGTCACATTCGACGGCTGCAAAAAATTGAGCAGAACAGTTATGATGACATTGCAGCGATCCGTGCGGTTGATCCGGATGTGGCTGCGATTATTGATCGGGAACAGAACCGGCAGAATCGCGGACTGGAATTAATTGCATCGGAAAATTTTGCCAGTGCGGCGGTACGGGCTGCTGCGGGTTCTGTGCTGACCAATAAGTACGCCGAAGGGTATCCCGGCAAACGCTACTACAATGGCTGCGTTCATGTCGATGAAGTCGAAACCTTGGCCATCGACCGGGCCTGCAAGCTCTTTGGCGCGGAAGCGGCCAATGTGCAGCCGCATTCCGGCAGTCAGGCCAATATGGCGGCCTATTTAGCGATTCTGGAACCCGGGGATCGAGTTTTGGGATTGAGTTTGGCTCATGGTGGGCATCTGACGCATGGGCATAAAGTGAATTTCAGCGGGCGTACCTACCAGTTCATCGGATATGGGGTGGATCCTGAGACCGAACGATTGAATTACGATACAATTGCGGAACTCGCCCGTGAGCACAAGCCGAAACTGTTGCTGGCTGGTGCCAGCGCTTATCCCCGGATCATTGATTTTGCCAGATTGCGGCAGATTGCTGATGAAGTCGGAGCCTATCTGATGGTGGATATGGCGCATATCGCCGGTTTAGTTGCCGCGGGCCTGCATCCCAACCCGGTGCCGTATTGTGATATTGTCACTTCCACGACCCATAAAACTTTGCGTGGTCCTCGTGGTGGCCTGATTCTTTGCCGAGAGAGCCTGATCAAGAAGATCAATTCGCAGGTTTTTCCCGGCATTCAAGGGGGTCCTTTGATGCATATTATTGCTGCCAAGGCGATTTGTTTCAAAGAGGCAATGCAGCCTGAATTCCGGGAATACCAGAAGCAGGTTGTGGCGAATACGGCTTGTCTTGCCCGGGAATTGCAGACGCGCGGTTTCCGGATTGTTTCCGGAGGAACGGATAATCATCTGATGCTGGTCGATCTGCGTCCAAAAGGGGTTACCGGCAAAGATACCGCGACGGCCTTGGATTATGCCGACATCACAGTGAATATGAATATGATCCCATTTGATCCGGCCAAACCGACGGTGACCAGTGGTATCCGGGTAGGTACTGCTGCCGTGACGACCCGGGGGATGAAAGAGGCTGAAATGGTTCTAATTGCCGCATTGATGACCCGGGTTGTCGAACATATCGGTGACGAAGAGGTCTATGCCGCTGTCCGCAAGGAAGTCGGTGCCTTGGCGGCGAAATTTCCGATGCCTCAGATCATAATTTCCTAAAGACCGGCAGGCTGCCGTCAGCGGCATCCTCATTCTTGCCGAAAGGTGTGAAACGTAGTGTAGGAAGCGGAGGAAACAAGGGAACGATGGCTAATAATCATACAGTGGAAAAAATAGGCGGGACGTCGATGTCCCGGTTTGCTGAGGTCATGAATAATGTGATTATTGGCCAGCGCAAACCCGACGAGTTGTACAATCGGATTTTCATTGTTTCGGCCTACAGCGGTATTACCAATATGCTGTTGGAAGACAAGAAAAATGGGACTCCGGGAGTGTATGGAAAGTTTGCGATTGGGGACAGTGCCTGGGAAAGCAGTCTCGAGAAAGTTTGTTCCCGGATGTTGGAATATAATCGTTCTTTAGCATCCCTCGGTTTGGATCAGGATCAGGCCGATGACTTTGTGCATTCCCGAATCGATGGGATTCGGGAATGCCTTTTTGATTTGACCCGTTTGCGCAGTTTTGGACATTTTGCCATGTCCACGTATCTGCCTGCCACTCGTGAATTACTCAGTGCGGTCGGCGAAGCACATAGCGCTTTTAATTCCACGTTGATCTTGCAGAAGCATGATATTAATGCCCGGTTTCTGGACCTGACCGGCTGGAAAGTTGATGAAATTCCGAGCTTTGATGAAGCGGTGAAACGAGCTTTTGCAGGTATTGATTTCAGTACCACGATGCCAATTGTGACCGGCTATGTCAAATATGACGAAGGGATTATGACACGTTTTGATCGGGGTTACAGTGAGATTACCTTCAGCAAAATCGCTGTAATTACCGGAGCCCGCGAAGGAATTATTCATAAGGAGTATCATCTTAGTACCGGAGATCCGGCGCTGATTGGCGCCGATAAAGTTCAGGTGATCGGCAATACAAATTTTGATATTGCCGATCAGCTTTCCGATCTGGATATGGAGGCAATTCACTCTAAAGCTTCCAAAGAGATGGAGCTTTGCGGCATTCCGATCCGGATCAAGAATGCGTTTGAACCGGAGCATCCTGGCACGGTCATATCCTGTGATTATATTTCGCCTGAACCGCGGGTTGAAATGATCTGTGGTCGAAATGATGTGGAGGCGATTGAAGTGATGGATCCGGAAATGGTGTCCCAGCCGGGATATGATTATCAGTTGATGAAAAATTTTGTTGACACCAACATCAGTTACATTGCCAAAACGACGAATGCTAATACGATTACGCATTATGTTCCGCAAAAAAATCAGCGTTTGGATGAATGCGTGGTGATGATTGAGCATTATTTTCCCGGTGCCACGATCAAGCGTTTTCCGGTTGCGCTGGTTGCGGTGATTGGGACCAATATGCGTATTCCTGGTTTTTTGTCGAAGGCAGCGGATGCCTTATACAAGGAAAAGATCAATGTATTAGCTTTGGTACAGTCTTCCCGGCAGGTGAATATGCAGTTTATTCTGGAACGGAAAGATTTTGAGAAGGCTCAAAAAGCACTGCATAGAGTCTTTGTTGAAGAAGCCTGATTTTTGTCTAGCCGGTGAAGGATTTTGTTGTTTATAAGGGGGTGATTGTGCACGTATTATGGTTGGACAATCACCTTTTTGCGCTTGATAAGCCGGGTGCTCTGTTGACTCAGCCGTCCGGTGGGCATGAGGATAGTCTGGAGACCCAGGCGAAGGCTTGGTTGAAACAGGAATTCAAGCGGCCCGGCGCCGTTTTTCTGGAAGCCGTGCACCGGATTGACAAACCCGTTTGCGGTGTCGTTTTATTCGCCCGCAGCAGCAAGGCATTGTCCCGTCTGAATCAGACGATACGGGAAGGGAAAAGCAAAAAGATTTATCATGCCCGAGTGGAGGGCAGGGTGAAAGCTGTCAGCGCTCGGCTGGAGAATTTTCTTGTTCATGACGACTATCGGGCCAGGGTGGTTTCGAAAGAATATTCGGGAGCACGTCTGGCAAGTCTTTCCTATACCGTTCTGGAAACGTCAAATACCAGCAGTTTTCTGGAAATCATTCTTGAAACCGGTCGCTATCATCAGATCCGGGTTCAACTCGCACAATGGGGTCATCCCATTTTGGGGGATCGCAAATACGGAGCCCATACCCCGTGGCAGAAAGACGCTATCGCTTTGCAGCATGTCTGCCTGACTTTTCCGCATCCGGTAGGAGGACAGGAAATCTCCATACAGTCGAAATTCAAGATTTGATGTGACTTGCTTTATTTTCTAACTGCGAAAGGCACGAAAAAACACGAAGATTTTGGGGTGGTGCTCATACGCTGGGGCTTTCAGCTCCGCTCCCGGAAAGTAACCGGGGCTTTCAGCTCCGGATCCGCTCCCGCTCCCGAACAAATCCTTCGGGTACCGCAGAGCCAGTAGTGGCTCCACGCCTTTGGCGCCTCTGTTTTTGGGAACAAAACGAACCGCGGTACGGGATGCCGGCGGTCCATAGCTCGCGCCCGCTCTGAGACGCATGACAAAATAACCCCAAACCTCGGATGAATTGTTGAGCTTGTGGACGACAGTCTATCCTGTGTCCGTCCGTGTCCGTGTGTGTTGACTAATGCAAGCGGCTTCATTATGCCATTTTTTCTAGCCAATCCATTTTTATGGTTTTCTCTTGCGGCACTGGTTCCGGTGGCCTTACATCTGCTGCATCGGAAAAAACCGCGTCCGGTTTTTTTTGCAGCGTTTCGTTTTCTGAAAATGGCCTTGGAGCAGAGTCGGCGTTCGCGGCGTTTGACGCAGTGCACCGCTCTGTTACTAAGAGTTTTGATCCTTCTGGCATTGGCGGCTGCTTTTGCCCAGCCCTTGCTCCGTTTTGCCCGATTCCTTCCGGAAGGGCGGCGTTTGCTGGTGATCGTTGTGGATGCCAGTGCGAGCATGCAGGCTCTTGAGGGAGGAGTCAGCCGTTTTGAGCTTGCTCGGGTCTGGGCCTTGGATTTGCTACAGGGCTTGCGCAAAGATGACCTGGTGGCGGTGCTGGCGCCTGGTAGTCCACAGGAACGGCTGATTTTTCCACCGGTTTCTGCCCATCGGGAAGTGATTCAAGCTCTGAGTGAGCTGCAATGTGGCTGGGGAAAAGCGGGTTTACTGGAGTTGGTTAGGGATTGTCTGAACCGCGAAGAAGGGGGGCTGCGCGGTGTGGAACTGCATCTTTTCAGTGATTTTCAACAAAGCGATTTCAATCTTTCATTGCTGGGAGAATTGGCTAAGGAGTTGGAAAAACGTCGTGGGGTTTTATTTTGCAATCGGATTGCCAAAGGGAAACCCGGCAGTTGTGGCTTTTCAGAAGTCCAGTTTTTCCCGCCAGCGATTATTGCTTCCGGCGCTTATCAGGCTAGGGCGACGATAAGCGCCTCCGAAAATTTCAGCGGATCGAATGTGCTTCGTTTGCTTCAGGATGGCAGAGAGCTCGGACAGGCTGTTGTTGACTTATTGCCAGGGGGATCCGAAAAGGCCGTTTTACGCGGCAGTCCTACACATTCAGAAGGCGAAGTGAGTGGTTATCTCGAACTCGAACCGGATTCTTTTCTACCGGATAACCGCTTCTATTTCAGTTTGCCCCGACTGGCTGGCATCCCTGCATTGTTGGTCAGCGGGGATGGTAACAGGGATACTTTTTTTCTGGAGAAAGCAATCAGTCCTGGGGGGCATGCCAGCACGCTCGTCATGCCACAAAAAATGGACTGGGTCACTTTCGCCGGGCTCGATATTGCGGAGTATTCGTTTCTTTTTCTCTGTAATCCCCAGCAACTTGATTTGGCTGTTCTGAACAAAATCAGGGCTTTTGCCGAGTCTGGCGGACTGGTGGCGATTTTTCCTGGTGAAAATCAGGCGCTAAGTTCTGAGGCATTGCGGACGATTCCCGGTTGGGAGGCGCTTTCGGTGTTTCAGGAAAGCGTTGTCGGGGAGAGTCCTTACCATCTGGTTTTGAATGACCAGAACAATGTGATGGCGAAAGCGGTTGCAGGAAAGTTGCCTCCCCCATGGAAATTGCCGTTGCGTAAACGTCTGAAATTGGATGCGCCGGCGGGTCATGCTGTGGCATGGATGTACGAAGAAGGCGGAGCGTTTGTCTTATCGGCTGAACTGGGGGCAGGGCAGCTTTGGCTGTTTTCGGTCAGCGCTAATCGAGATTGGTCCGATTGGCCGATTACGCCTTTTTTCTTTGTTTTCATGCAGGAATTGATCCGCAATGGCGTGGGCGCGCGGCATCACAGTCTGATGACGGAAGTTGATGGAGTCTTGCCCGTATCTTGGCCTGGCCGGGAGACGGAGATGCTTTTTGAGTTGAAGGCTCCCGATGGCAAAAGCCGAAATCTGGCTTTGCAGCGGGCGGAGAGTCATGGGTCGTTTCTGATCAGCGGTTTCACCCAGCCGGGAATCTATCAATTGAAAAATGGCGATCGGCAGCACCAGCTGGCGGTCAATGTTTCCCCGGCGGAAGGACTGTTGTCGGTGTACGGGGGGACGGAACTGCGCAGTGAAGCGGGGAAAATTCCTATCTGTATTTCGGAAACACCGGCGGAGTTGCAACGGCAACTTGCCGAGCAACGGCAGGGTCGCCCATTGTGGCCGAGCTTGTTGCTGCTGGCATTCTTCCTCAGTATGCTCGAAGTCCTTTTTGCCAATCTGCGTAGCCGTCATCGAAAGTCACCTGCCCAGCTGCAGGAGTTGTTGAGTTGAAATGCCGTGTTGGGAATGTTTGACCCGGTCAGCAAAAGTGAGAGTGTTGATGTTGACGATCGGTAATCTTTTTTTATCTCCGGTTCTTCCGATTTGGCTGATCCTGCTTTGTGGCGTTCTGTTTGCTGGATTGGCCTGGCGCACATATTCTTTTTGTTCTCTGAAACGTTGGGAACGTTGGATGCTCTGGGGATTACGAATGCTGGCTTTTGGGCTTTTGTCGATCCTGCTGCTGCAGCCTTCCCGTCGTGAGTCGCGTTCAGAGTTTGAAAAACCGGTGTTGGCAGTGCTGCTTGATCTTTCGGCGAGTATGAAGGATAATCCACACTCGGAACCAATAACCAGAGCCGCAAAGGCGCTGGCTTATCTGAAAAAATCCGAAGTCCAGAAGCAAATGGGAGCTTTTCGGGTCTTGTATTTTGGGGTTGGCAGCAGTCTTCAAGAAGCGCTTGATCCGGCTGCCGATTTGCATTTTGCGGAACCCGGGACGCTGCTGGTTCCAGCCATCAACCAGTTGGCTGAACGTTTGCGTGCGGATCCCCTGGCAGGGATTCTGCTGTTGAGTGACGGCCTGGATCAGTCCAACTCCTGGTTGGAAGGCCGAGCCATGCAGACCCCGATTCTGATCCCGGAATTGGAAAATCCTCGTCCGGAAAATCTATTGCTGGAGCAGGATTTTTCTTTTCAGGCGCTGAATTATCCGAAACGTGCTGTGCTGCAATGGGAACTCAAGATCGAGTTGACGATCCGGCGGCAACAGGGTTCAGAAGCGCAGACTTTTCCGGTGGAGTTGTTACATCAAGGCAGTGCTGTACGCAGTACGGAAGTCGCTTTTGACAAGAATGAAAATTTCAAGAAAATCGTCTTCAGCTATGTTCCTGAACAATTGGGTAACCAGCTTTTTCAGGTCAAAATGCTGCCGTTGCAGGATCTGGATCGAGGCAACAATAGCCGGGAATTTGTCATTGATGTGACGGATTCTCAGAAGCGCATTTTATATCTGGAAGGAATGCCCCGTTGGGAATTTAAATATCTGAAGCGCAGCTTGCTGGCTGAAAAAAATCAGGAGTTGACGGCCTATCTGCAAAGCGGCACAGGAGCCTTTCTGAATTTTGCGGAAACGGATCGCCAGGAAACGCTCACTCTGCCGAGTTTTTCGCCGGAATCCTTGCGGGAATACAGTGTTATCATCCTTGGCGATCTGAACGCGGATGCATTGAAAGAGGAAGAGTACCGGTTGTTGGCCGGTTTTGTGGAAAAAGGTGGCGGCTTGTTGTTTCTGGCCGGCTCCAGAAGTTGTTCTCCGGCTGGGGTCTTGAGCAGTCCGCATTTTAAAGAGCTTGCTCCGGTCTATTCTTTGCCGGGGGCACAGATGCGGGAAGGCCGTTTCAGTGTGGATTTCACCTCTGCGGGTCGTAGTCAAGCCGCCTTTTCGGATCTGCTTTCCGAAGTGCGTCTGCCGCCCCTGCTGAGTTTTTGGGGGCCGGTTGAGAACAGTGCTTTTGCGTCCGTTTTTCTGGCTGCTGCGGATGCTTCGCCAATTTTGCTTGGCCGCCGTTTCGGGCAGGGTCGGGTCGCGGTCATTCTCAGTGATTCGCTGTGGCGCTGGCAGCTTGGCGCGGAGTCCGGCGGCAGTGGCAAGGGGCTTTATGGACGTTTCCTGACCCAGTTGCTGCAGTGGCTCGCCCCCACTTTGCAGAATCAGCAACAGGAAGACAGTATCCAGCTGCTGTTGCCGTCGCAGGAAGCGGATTTACAGGCGAAGGTGATGATTGGGGCACTTTGCGGCAAGCGAGTTGCGACAAGTGGTTTGGCTTGTCGGATTCAGACGCCTGCCAACAAGAGCTTGCTTGTGCCCATGCTGCCTGCGGAATTGGGAGCGGTGTTTGGATTACCCGATCCGGAAGCCGGTTATCGTTGCGAATTTGTACCGGAGAAGGAAGGCACCTACCAACTGGAAATTATCAGCAGGGAAGGGTTGCACAGCGAAGCTGCTTTGCTGGTGGTCAAGCAACCCGCCTTGGAATTTACTGGGGCACCACTCAATCGAACCTGGCTGCAACGGCTGGCAAAAGAAACCGGCGGTGCGATATTAGCATGGGAGCAGTCCGCCAGCCTGCTTGGAAAACTACCGGCAAAGAACCGGAAAGTGGAAATTGTCCGGGAATATTCTCTCTGGAATAAATGGCCTTGGTTGGCTGCGCTGATCCTGATTTTCTGTATGGAATGGTTTCTGCGCCGAAAGTGGGACCTGATTTGAAAACAGAACGGAGAAAAAGAAAATGACGAAACCTTTGCATGGGGCCTTGCGCATCTGGAAAAATGCCGGCCTTAGTGAACCGAATCAATACGTCCTCTTCCGGAAAAAATTCAAGTTGGAGCGGAAACAAACGGAATTGCTGTTGAAAATTTCGGTGGACTCGGATTTTATATTGATGTTGGATGGCACGGAGCTTGGACGCGGGCAATTTTCCGATGATCCGGATTTTCCCACTTGGAGTGAATTCATGATTCCCGAACTGGTCGCCGGAGAGCATCTGCTGGCTGTTCAGGTTTATCATAAAGGGGAGGGATTTTCCTGTTATGCGATCGGCATTCCGGGGCTGTTGCTGGCTCTGAAGAATGCGGAATTTGAGCTGCTCAGCGATGCGAGTTGGAAAATGCTTCCAGACCCGGCCTTTGCTTCCGGGATGCGTGCTAAACTGACCAGCCAGCTCGGATTTACCGTGGAATATGATGCCCGCAAAGCACTTGCTTGGGCAGACCCTGAATTGGATGATCAAGCTTGGCCAAATGCTGTTGCTATGCTGCCAGACAAACCTTATCAGAAACGGCCAGCCGGAGCGATTCCCCGCCTGGAGCCCTTTTGCTCCGCCAAGGTGATCCGGCAAGGCATGCTTTTTCGCCGGCATGAGGAAAAAACGGTGGCCCAAACCATGGCGGTTGACCAAGTTTATTGGAATGCCGAAAAACCTGATTTCCCAGCGAAGGAAGCCGACTGCTGCTGGGGCTCCTGGCCTCGCCTGGGAGGGGTGGGGGATGGCTGGGCGCTTATTGCGGACTTGGGGTGCGAATCCGTGGGTTTCCTTGAATTTGAGCTGGAGGCTCCGGAGGGCTGCATCCTTGATATTGCACACGGCGAACATCTTGATGACGGCAAAGTCCGCATGCAGTGTTTTGGACGCAATTTTGCCGATCGTTTCATTTGTCAAGCGGGTCGCCATGTCTATCATTTACCGTTCCGTCGTCTGGGAGTACGCTACCTGCAATTGCATTTCGTGATGCCGGAAACAGAAACACCAGTTCGGCTGCTTCGGGTCGGAATTTGTCCCTGGACTTTGCCTTTGCCCGAAGCGGTGCCGTTTAAGACCGGAAATATGGAACTGCTTGAGGTGCGCCGCCTCGCGATCCGGACGTTGGAACTTTGTATGCATGAGCATTACGAAGATTGTCCTTGGCGGGAACAGTCCTTGTATACCTATGACTCCAGAAATCAGATGTTGTATGGCTACTATTTGTGGAATAATGAAGATTTTGCTGCCGCATCCCTGAACTTGTTCGGTAAAGTCATTCTGCCGGATGGGCAATTGCGCCTGTGCGCGCCGACTCGTATGAAAACAGTTATTCCGATGTATTCGCTGATCTGGCCGATACAGGTCTATGAGCATTATCTTTACAGTGGAAGCATGGCTGTTTTTCAGGAGAATCGGAGACTGCTTGCTGAGGTGGTTGACAAAGCTTTGGCCTGTCGGGATGAAATCAGCGGATTGTGCTCTCCTCCCTCCAGAGAATACTGGTATTTTTATGAGTGGGCTCCGGAATTATCGCAGCAAGGTTGTGCGGAAGGCGAATTTCATTCTCTTTACAATCTCTATCTGATTGAAATGCTTGAGGCCTATGCCCGGTTGCTCAAAGCCGACCATCAGGCCGCTGATCACTATGAGAAGGCAGCGGAAAAACTGCGCAAAAGCGTCGAAAGCAACTTTTATGATCCGGAAAAAAAATGTTATGCCAGCAAAATTCAGGATGGCAAGCTGTTTGGGCTGTATCATGAGCATACGCAGCTTTTGATGCTGCATGTGCAAGCTGTCCCGCAGGAAAAGATTGCACCTCTTCTTGAGGTGATATATGGTGAGACTCTAGTGCCGATCACGCTTAGCGTGATGCCGTATCTGCTGTTGCTTTTTCTGCAGCAGGACTATGGCTCCAAAAGTCGGGAGTATACTTGGCACAAAATACAGAACAATTACTTTCTGATGCTGGATGGGCATAGTACCAGTCTTTGGGAAACGGTCAAAGGCGGCGATGATTTCCTGTATGCTGGCAGTCTTTGCCATGGCTGGAGTAGCCTGCCGGTTTATTATTGTGCTGCGGGTTTACTGGGTGTTATTCCGCTGGAACCCGGATTCAAACGCTTCCGCGTGAGACCCTGGCATGGCGGCGAAATGTTTGCAGAGGGAGAAGTCCCGACGCCCGCTGGACGTATCCGGGTCGCCTGGCAACGCAATGCGGCGGGATTCTTGGATCTCGAGGTGCATCATCCGGCTGCCTTACAGCCGGAAATTTCCGCTTGGGAGGATGCGCCGTTGGGAACTGTCAAGATTGTATGTGAACCCTGAAAACGGTTCAATGGTTTAGAAATCAGGTTTATCCATGGATGTCAAAGAATTCGGGCCGGTTGTTTTATCGGCTCTTCAATTAGAGGTTCAGATTGCTTCGACGACACTGCTCGAGCATCAGGATCTCTTGCTGCGTGAAGGAGAAAAAATCGGCTTGGTCGGGCGCAATGGTTGTGGAAAATCCACCTTGCTGAAGATTCTTGCCGGGAAAGAGCATTTTTATCGCGGCGAGGTCAATATTCGCAAGAATTTACGCATGGCTTTTCTGGCTCAGGAAGTAGACCTCCTGGAACAGCAAACGGTGCGGGAAAATATTCTTGCCGGTGCGGCAGACACTTTGCAGCTGTTGCATGACTACGAACACGGTGCTGCCGGCCATCAGTTGCACTCCATCGAACAGGAAATTACTGCTCGGGATGGCTGGGGGCTGGAAACACGTCTGAATGAATTGGCTGACGCATTATCTGTTCCTGCGCTGTCAAGACTGGGGGGGGAGCTGTCGGGCGGTGAAAAACGCCGGGTTGCTTTATGCCGGGCATTGATAGACTTCCCGGAACTGCTGCTGCTGGATGAGCCGACCAACCATCTTGATACACAGACGATCGAATGGCTCGAGACGTATCTGCAACGTTTCAATGGCACTTGTCTTTTTGTCACACATGACCGCTATTTTCTGGATTGCACCTGTACCAGTATCCTGGAATTGTCCTATGGGAAATTCTTTCGCTATCAGGGCAACTACAGTGATTTTTTGCAGCAGAAGGCTGACCGTATCAGCGAAGCGGAAAGTCACGAAGAAAAACGTCTCGCTTTTATTCGCCGGGAAATTGATTGGATTCGGCGTGGCCCGAAAGCCCGGGGAACAAAATCGTGGAGCCGGATCCAGCGCTTTGACGCCGCGGTCAATACCGAAGCACTGAAGCAGGAAGAAAATGTCGATCTGCTGATTCCGGAAGCGGAAAAACTTGGCAATATTGTTGCGGTTGTAAAGGATGTGAGTCTGGAACGCAATGGACAACTTCTTTTCAAAGAGCTGAATCTGGAATTCGCGCCCGGAATGCGCCTTGGTGTGGTTGGGCGAAATGGACTGGGCAAAACCAGTTTTCTGAAATTATTGTTGGGAGAACTGACACCCAGCTCCGGGACGGTGCGTCTTGGCGAAAGAACAACGATGAATTATGCCGATCAGCATCGGGTGACCCTGAATGATGAAAAAACAGTGTTGGAGGATTTGGGGGAAGGAAATGATTTTATCTGGTTCGGCAACCGAAAAATCAGTATCTGGACGTATTTGAAGCGTTTTCTTTTTCAAGATGATGAGATCAATACCAAGGTTGGCCGTCTTTCCGGGGGGGAGCGGAATCGCTTGGTTCTGGCGAAAGTTCTGAAACGCGGCGGAAATTTTCTGCTGTTGGATGAACCGACCAATGATCTGGACTTGGCGACTTTGCGTATTCTGGAAGAAGCTCTGGTGGATTTCGCTGGCTGTGTCGTTGTCGTTAGCCATGACCGATATTTTCTCAACCGGGTCTGCACCCATATGCTGTCTTTTGAAGGCGGGGGTGATGTGATCTACCAGCCCGGGAATTACAATTATTTTGTGCAGAAACGCAACGAATGGAGCCGGCAAAGTTTGGCTTCCTCGGAGGACAGGCAAAGCAGCGAAAAAAAAGCACCCGATGACAAGCCCAGGGAAAGAAAAAAAACGAAACTGAACTGGGCCGAACAGCGGGAATTTGAAGGGATGGAAGAAGCGATCCGGAATGCGGAAGGAAAAATTGCCGAAATCGAAGCCTTGTTCATCTTGCCGGATTTTCATGCCCGTCATGGACGCCAGTTGCCAGAGTTGCAGGCGGATCTGGACAACGCCAAGGCGGAAGTGGAACGCCTCTATGGGCGCTGGGCTGAGCTGGAAGAGCAGAATGAAGGATGATCGGGTTCTTGTCGTTTCACCGGATGAAGTCCACGGCTCGTCCTCGATGTCAGGACTGGCCGTTGTGGTATGCGCGGTTCGTTTGCCTTCCGAATACGGAGGCTCCTGTGGATCGCCGGCGTCCTCAGCGGCCTGCGCCCGGCGCTTACTATGATATCGATCTTTCGAAGCCTTTGACAAAATCAATCTTTTAGCAGACGACGGTCGGAAAAAACTTAACCCAACTTTCGCCCCCAATTTATAATAAAATAGTGATTAGAGTTGAGATATGGAGAATAGCACCCGGTGTGGTTCTGAAACGCAATGAAGAATATTGAAAAAGGCCGTTGGCAGCAAGGAGTTGTCCGACTCTTCGACTCTTTAAAGGCAGAGGCTGCCCAGCTTGCAATCAACAGCTTTTACATTATACTTACTTGAAGTTTCAATTCTCACAAGAGCTTGTTTTTTTCTTTTATTTCTTGTTCTCTCAAGAAAGAAAATCAACATGGCTCTTGGAAGTGTTTTTCAATTGATCGTATTAATCTCCACCTTGATGAAACTCCTGTGAGGGTGTTTTTTTTGGGGGGATATGTTTGCCCCAGAACTAATATTTACTTTATCAATGAGGGTGCGTAATGAAAAGAAAGTTGTGTTTTTTGCTTGCAATTATGTTTGCCAATTTATCTGGATGGAGCCTGACACGGATAACTCCGATTAATTCAGCGGAGGCAATATTCGCTCCTTTCTGGGATACTTCACATGAAGAACATAAAAACTGGCAAATTACGAAGGGCAGCTGTAAGCCCAATTGGACCGGATTGATTATTCAATGGCAAAAAAAAGATTTGGAAGCTGGGAAACCGGTTTTTGAATTTATTCGTGAAGACGAATTTTCCTGTGCATCGTACGATCAGCTCATGCTGTCCGGCATGGCTCCTGAAGGCTGTAAATTGCGCGTGACAATCGATACCGATCAGGGAACATGCGCCTTGGAATGGATATCAAAGCGTTCTGTGCGCGATGAATATATTCTGCCTTTGCAAGGGGCGAGCATCATTAAGAAAATCACCATCGGCATTTTTGCTACAGAGAGAAACCAGGTTTGCAATGGTTCCATCCTTTGGCTTGGGTTGCAAGATAGTATAAGGCTCAAGCAGATGCTGGGACGGCAAAAGGAATTTATGACACAGCCACTTGACGTATTTCTAGCGCCCAAGGGCACGATCCCCTCTTTTACCGGCGGAGTTAATTTGCTTGCTCCTGCTGAAACTTTGAAAGCCGTGCAGGAAAAGTATCAGATTGACAAAGCAAAAGCAGGTCATGAATTGCTTGGCGAAAAGGAATTGGAAGAATATGCACCTGAAACATTGTTTTCGGATTCATTACCCTTTTCCAATCTATATCTTTTTGGCAGGGTACGTGACGAAAACCGCAACTTCAAAAAGATCCGTGGGCTTATCAGTAAGGGATTGATTTCCAAAAATCAGGAAATGCTGGAGAAAGCCGTCCGAACAGCGATTGTTTTTGCCCTGACCCCGAATTGGGACTCCTCTTTTTTGTCTGCCTTTCCAGGCAGCGGATGGGATCAGAGGGTCTTCAGCAATGCTTTTGTCGTTGAAGAAGTGGCTTTGGTTTTGGATTATTGCGATGAACTCCTCTCAACGGCCGGACGTAATTTATTACTAAAACGTCTTTCCCTGGAAGGATTAGGCCAAATTAACTATAATATCTGGCGTTACAGCTATCTCTTCGGCAATAATCAACTTTCTGTTTTCACCCGCGGCCGAGTAGCCGCATATCTCGTTTTGGAAAAAACTCGTTATTGGAATGGT
>JBAXYW010000045.1:0-15288 GCA_041670605.1 Lentisphaeria bacterium | reverse complement strand
GCTGCCTGAAAACTCTGTTCCATGAGTGGTCTGAATAGGGCGTGATGAGGCCTGTTTTACATTTTCCTGCAAATTTCCGGGTGGTTGAATGCGTGTGATGGGTTTATTTCGAGAAGAAGCATGAAACGTCTGATATGGTATTTGGTGGGCTTGATTATCCTTTTGATGGTGCCTTTGCTGCTGCAAAAAAAATCCGAGCAAATTGATCTGTCGGCGGATCAGTTGGTCATTGTCTCGCCGCATAACGAATCGACGCGCTTTGAAATTGAACAGGCTTTTCGACAGTTTTATCTGGAAAAGACTGGGAGAAAAGTGTCTCTGGATTGGCGCGCTATAGGTGGTGCCAGTGAAATCGTCCGCTACCTGAACAGTGCTTTTACTGCGAACTTCCGGGATTTCTGGGTGAATGAGCAGCAACAGGAATGGAGCGAAGAACTTTCGTTGGCTTTATTGAATCCTGCAACCGATCCGGAATCTGCGCATTGGCAGGCTCGACAGGCTTTCCTCAGCAGCGATATCGGCATCGGAATTGACCTGTTTTTCGGGGGAGGCCAGTATGATTTTAATAAACAGGCCAAAGCCGGAACCCTCGTGCCCTGCGGTGTGCGAGAAAGACACCCGGAATGGTTTACCGGAGAAAAGCCCATTCTGCAGGAAAGACTGGGGGGAGAAACTTGGTATGACCGCCAAGATCGCTACTATGGCGTTTGTTTTTCTTCCTTTGGTATTTGTGTGAATGTGCATCGCCTGGAACAGCTTGGCTTTGACGCCAGCCAGGGCAATCCCTTGAAAAGCTGGCAGCAACTGGCGGATCCTCGCCTGTTCAATGCGATTGGGCTGGCCGATCCGTCCAAGAGTGGCTCGATCAATAAATGCTTTGAAATGTTGATTCAACGGCAGATGCAGGATGCAATGCGAACTTTCCAGGAAGCGTTGACTTCTGGCTCCATAGGCAAGCAACAGGCTCTCGATCAAGCCTGGGCGGAGGCGATTAATCTAATCAAACAAATCGGCGGTAACGCCAGTTATCTGACCTTTGCGGCCAGCAAGGTGCCAGTGGATGCCGCACAGGGGCAGATCGCCGCTGGCATGTGCATTGACTTTTATGGACGCGCTCAAGCCGAATGGGCCAACCGCTTGAAAGGCGAGACCGTGATGTTGTTTCAGACACCTGAAGCTGCGTCGGCTGTTTCGGCGGATCCCGTGGGCATACTGCGTGGCGCTCCACATGCGGAGCTGGCTCGGCTCTTCGTCGATTTTTTGCTCAGCGAACAGGGACAACGCTTGTGGAATTACCGCGCCGGAACCCCCGGCGGGCCGCAGAAATACACACTGCACCGTTTGCCGGTGCGACGGGATGTATACACGGCAGCCGATCGGATCTTGATGAGTGCGCCAGAAGCGGATCCTTTTGCCTTGGCGGATGCCTTTGAATACCAGGGAGCTTGGACGGGGCCGCTTTTTGATGTGATGCGGACCTTGATTCGGGTTATGGTCATCGACTGTGAACAGGAACTCTGCTCGGCCTGGCAAGCGATCTGTTCTGCCGGGGGGCCGGAGAAGGTTGCTTCTGCCATGCAGGTATTCAATCAACTTCCCTTTGCTCATCGCGATGCAGCAGCAGTGGCACAGGCGCTGCGCAATTCCGAAAGTCAGGCGATCATAACCCGGGAATGGGGTCTGTTTTTCCGGGCACATTTTCTGGAAGCCACCCGCCTGGCAAAAAGAGCCAGAGTCGAGGATAAATCCTGAGTGATCATCGGAAATATCGACAACGAAAAGAACCCTCAGAACCGGGACAGGCAATGTATATTCAGGAAAAAATGACGGAAAAGACCCGCACTTTATTATTGCGCGGGATGTTTATCCGTCATGGCCTGCTGATGATTTTGAGCAGTTGTTTTCATATCATCCTGCTTTTTCCCCAGAGATATAATCAGGATATTTTTGGTTCGGAGGGGATCTTACTGCTGCCTTTTGAATATTGGGTGTCGGGAACTCTGCTGCTGGGCTGTGTCGGGTTTCTTGTTCAAAGTCTACTTCGTATTTATCAACATGCGCATGGGAAAGACCTGTCCGGCTCTTCGGGATTGAGTGATCTTTTTTACTTCAGTCTCTTTCCCTTGCCGCTTTATCTGCTGACGTTCCCGGCTCATGTTTTTTCCTCTCTGCTGGGCTTGAGTGTCTGTGTGATCCAAGGCTATTATATGATATTGTCCGGAACGGATGCGAAATCCCGTCTGCAGTCTTGGATTTTCCGGCAGAGCCAGCGACAGAAAAAGATGGATTTTTTGGTCACTCCGGAGCTGTTGTTGCTTTGCTTGCTGTCTTTGGTTGGGCTTTTTATGCTCTTGTTGCTGAGTTTGGTGCAGCCCTTTGAGGGGGGGAGCATCCAGAGCAATATGTTGTTTATTTATTCCAGTACCAGTTTGTTGTTGATCTTGGCTTTGGAGCTCAATATTTGGCGTTTTTCCGTTCAGCAGGCACGAAAATCCGCAAAAGCGCAGGCGGATGAGACGAAGCCATGGCAGATTTTTCTCTTTCGTACTCTGCCCTGGAGTTTCTGGCCGGCAGCCTTGCTGCTTGGATGCTTGTTGATCGGAATTCTGTATCCCCCGTGGTGGGGATTCTGGCATTGGGGGATTCTGCTGCACCAAATTTTCGGCTATTTTTTTATGCGTGCGATTCTCGGTCGTCGTACCCCGTTCTGGGATTGGTTGCTGGAAAGTCCCGGGCAGATGCTGGTTTCCAGTTTTCTGTTGTTGATCGTCTGCGGTGCGGCTTTTCTAAGTCTGCCGGTCTGTTCCAATAGCGGAGAAAGCTTGGGGGTTCTGAACAGCCTGTTTACTGCCACAAGTGCTGTTTGTGTGACCGGGTTGACCGTGCTGGATATTTCCACTGCGCTGAGTGTAACGGGGAAAGCCGCGGTCGCGGTATTAATTCAGCTGGGAGGGCTTGGCATTATGACTTTATCCTCCTTTATTGCTTTACTGTTGGGGCAGAAACTCGGGGTCTTCGGCAATGCTGCCATGCGGCAAAGCACTGGCGAGGAACACAGCCGCAAGGCCAAACGTCTGCTAGCGGTGATTGTCCTGGGAACCTTCACGATCGAAGCGGTTGGAACCATGCTGTTGACCCGATTCTACCACCTGAATACCGGCAAAGACTTTCTCAGCAGTCTGGGCTATGGCGCCTTCATGAGTATCAGTGCGTTCTGCAATGCCGGCTTTTCGCTGCATTCTGATAACCTGATGGGGTTCGTACAAAAGCCGTTTATGTTGCTGATACTTTCCGGCTTATTCATCTTCGGGGGGCTTGGTTTCGGAGTGTTGACGAATGTGGGAAAATCCTTGTTTGACCGGCGCAAAATTCCATTGGGAGTGTATGAACGACTTGTCCTGCTGACGACTCTGCTGCTCTGTTGTGGCGGCTGCCTCCTTTTCTATTTCTTCGAGAATCAGGAAGCGCTACGATCCCTGTCCTTTTCTGATCGCTTATGCAATGCCTGGTTTCAGGCCGTGACCCCCCGGACGGCTGGTTTCAACAGCTTGGATATGCATGAATTACAAACTTGCAGCCGGGTGCTGCTGATGTTTCTGATGTTTATCGGTGGCGGCTCGGCTTCCACTGCAGGGGGAGTTAAAGTGGGTACTTTAGCAATCATCGTCATGACTTTACATTCCTGGTTGCGCGGCAAAAATTCGGTTGTCATTAGTCATCGTCGCATTGCCGTGAGTGTCATTCAGCAGGCCACTACAGTGATTCTGCTGACTGGGGGGGTCATTCTTGGCGGCATCCTGTTATTGACAATTATCCTGCCGGCGGCTCAATTTGAAGACGTGGCTTTCGAGGTGGTTTCCGCCATCGGTACGGTAGGCTTGTCAACCGGTTTGACCAGCAGCCTGAATAGCAGCGGCAAATGGCTGATTATCTTTCTGATGTTTCTGGGCAGAGTAGGTCCAGTGACGTTCCTTTTGACCCTGCGCCCGGCAAAAACCGTTAATGTTGACTATCCGCCAACCAGAATCCTGATCGGATAATATGGTTGACCGAAGCATTGACATTTGAAAATATCCTTAAGGGAGGTCTGATATGGACAAGAATAAACAAATCGCAATTATTGGCATGGGTACCTTTGGAACAGAAATTGCCCTGTCCCTGATGCGTTCCGGAATTACGGTTTGCGCAATCGACAGTGATCCGGAAATCATCGATACGCTCCGCGAACAGGTCAGCCTGGCGATGATTATGGATACGACCCTGGAAAAAGCCCTTCTGGAAGCTGAGATTCAGGAAATGGATACGGTGGTTGTCGCCATCGGCGCAGGCAGTCTGGAAAACAGTATTCTGACAACAGCTTTGTTGAAACAAGTCGGAGTCGATAATATTATCGCCCGCGCTACCAGTGATCTGCATGAACGTATTCTGCGTCAGGTCGGAGCCGGGATGATTATTAACCCGGAACGGGAAATGGGCGGGCGGGTCGCCAAACATATTGTCCGCCCGGGTTTTATGGAGATGATTTCGCTGCCGGGCGGTGCTTGTATTGCGCAAATTCCTCTGCCGGATGGCTTTGGGGATCATACACTCGAGGAACTTGGGGTGCGGAAACGATTCAACCTCACGGTCTTGGGTATACAACGCCCGCGAAATACTCCGAATGAAAAAGAGGGCGAAGCACTGTTGAATCTAGATAGCAAGGCCTTGTGGAATTACAAGAAGAATCTCGGAGTCTCCGGAATGGCGGAGGACAATCGCATTATCATGAATATTTCTCCGACGCAGGATCGTTTCAAAGATGGGGATATCCTTCTGGTGATGGGGAAAGAAGACGACATCAATAAACTGTTTAATTCCTGAATTTATATCAGGCTCAGACCAGCGGAGAAGATCGGATATGCAGATCAGTGAACTATGTATGCAAATGGAGAAGCTGCCGGCCTCCGATCTCTTTCTCAGCGTCGGGCGCCCGCCAGCCATGCGGAAAGCCGGCCTGATCTGTCCGATCCCGGGGGAAGAAATTCTGCGCGAACAAACGGTACTGGACTTTTTTCGGGATTGGCTTCCGGCAGGGATTGGCGCGCGTCTGGAAAAGGAGCGGGATGTCGATCTCGGAGTATCGCTGGGGACTTCCGGCCGTTTCCGCTTGAATCTTTCTTACCAGCGTGCTCAGATGACGTTGGCTATCCGGCGGGTGCCTTCCGGTCGGCTTGATTTTGCTGATCTCGGGATTCCGGCAACGGTCGCCCGGCTGGCGGAACATGCGCGCGGCCTTTTACTGGTCAGCGGGGCGACCGGCAGCGGCAAAACGACGACGCTGGCCGCCATCGTCAATCACATCAATCAGACGCTGCCCAAGCACGTGATCACTCTTGAAGACCCGATTGAATTTATTCATGAAGACAGCAAAGCCTTGATCTCGCAGCGTGAAATCGGCGGCGATACCAGAGATTTTGCCAGCGCTCTGAAACATGTCGTGCGGCAGAATCCCGACGTCATTATCATCGGTGAACTGCGCGATCAGGAAACGATCGCTACGGCAATTTCCGCCGCTTTGACCGGACATCTGGTGGCCGCGACCATTCATACGGTCGATGTCCAGCAAACCCTGGAACGGATTCTGAATTATTTCCCGGATGGCCTGCGGGAACAGGTGGCGATCGATTTCGCCTTGTCGCTGCAGGGGATTATTTCGCAGCGACTGTTGCCCACAAAAGACGGCAAAGGGCGGGTACCCGCTTTTGAGATTTTCGTTGCCACTCCGTTGGGGCGCCGCCTGATTGCCAATCGTGATCTGGAAAGCATTCCCGATCTAATTAAAAACGGCATGCATGACGGCATGCAGAATTTCAACCGCTCTCTGCTGGATCTTTACAGCCGGGGAGCGGTTGAACTTGAGATCGCGGCTAGTGCAGCCAGTAACCGGGAGGAATTCTTACTGCTTAGCCAGGGCATGGAAACTGGGGTCGATACCTTCCGGGGGTATTCCGGCGATGTCAACCAGGGACTCAGCATCAAAAAGCTGCTGCGCAATTCGATTCATTATGGGGCTTCCGACCTGCTGCTGACCGTAGATTCTCCTCCTGTCATCCGGTTGGATGGCAGCTTGCGCCCCTTTGATATGCCGCTGCTCTCCGGAGCCGATACACAAAAACTGCTGTTTAGTATCTTGACCCCACATCAGCGCGCCAATTTTGAAGAAAAGCGGGAGGTCGATTTTGCTCTGAGTGTCACGGGTATCGAAAATACGGAAGATGAGGCTGCGCATCGTTTTCGGGTGAATGGATTCTATCAGAAAGGAAACGTTGCAGCGGCCTTCCGGGTGATTCCGATGACGATTCCGAATCCGTCTGCCTTGGGCTTGCCGCAGGCCATTCTGAATTTGTCGAGTTTGCAGCAGGGTTTGGTATTGGTAACCGGACCGACCGGGCATGGCAAATCGACGACGCTGGCGGCCTTGATCAGTGAGATCAACCGCGTCCGACCCTGTCATATCATCACCATCGAAGACCCGATTGAATTTGTGCATCCGCATAAAATGGCTTTGGTCGAACAGCGGGAAGTGAATGCCGATACCCTAAGCTTTGGAAATGCTCTGAAATATATCTTGCGGCAAGCCCCGGATGTGATCCTGATCGGCGAAATGCGCGATTCAGAGACCATTGGCGCGGCATTGACCGCTGCTGAAACCGGGCACCTGGTTTTTGCCACACTGCATACCAACGATGTCACCCAGAGTGTGGACCGTATTATCGATGTGTTTCCGTCCGACCAGCAGGGGCAGGTGCGCTCGCAGTTGGCCGCTTCGCTGAGCGCCATTGTCTCCCAGCGCCTGCTGCCCCGCAAAAGCGAAAAAGGTGGGCGGGTGGCAGCCTTTGAAATCCTGATTGGTAACACCGCTGTGCGTGCGATGATCCGGGACAAGAAAACCCACCAATTGAAGTCTCTGATGGAGACCGCCGCCAAAGAAGGTATGATCACGATGGAACGCGCCTTGCGGAACTTGTATGAAAGTGGCCAAATCGCGCAGGAAACCTATCAACTGGTGGCAAGGAATCCCGATGGCTTCTGATCTTCTGAAAATCACCAAACGTTTTCTGATCGATCAGCAGTTGTTGGATCGCCCCCTGCTGCTCGGCTTCAGTGGCGGTGCGGACAGCATGGCTCTGCTGCTGACGCTGAACCAGCTCGACCAAACCCTGACTGCGGTGCATTTCCAGCATGGATTGCGCGGCAAAGCTGCTGAAGCTGAAGCACTATGGTGCGAAAGATTTTGTGCTGGACGCAGAATTCCCTTTCTTTGCCGGAATTTACAGGTGCCCCAGCAGAAATTGTCTGGTGAAACGGTGGAAGAAGCCGCTCGCCGCCTGCGTTTGCAGGCTTGGGAAGAGCTCTGTGAGCAGGGACAAATTCCGGTTTTTCTGGCGCATCATGCGGATGATTGCCTGGAAGAGCTACTGCTGCGCTTGGCGCGCGGCGCCAATGCCAGCGGCTTGACTGGTTTGCGGGAAATTCGCAGGATCGGTAAAGTTCTGCTGTGTCGGCCCTTTCTGGAGCTGCGCAAAATAGAACTCGAAGAATTCCTACTGGCGCAGGGCATTAAGCATTGGTGCCGGGATCTGAGCAATCTGGAAAATCGTTTCCGCCGTAATGCGATGCGCAATCTGATCCTGCCGGAATTGCGAAGTATCTTTCATAGCGATGCGGGCTTGCTGCAGGCCAGGAAAACGCTGCTGCAGGATGCGGAATTCCTCGAAGAAGCCGCCGAAAAACAATTTCCAGCAATGAATTCCCGTGCGGATTGGCAACGTCTGCCGCCAGCCTTATTGCCTCGGGTGCTGCGTTTGTGGCTGAAACAGGAATACGGCGAGGATTCTCCTCCTTCCGCCCGGCTTTGTCAGCGTTTTCGGAGTGCCCTGCAGAAGGGGGGAGCCGGGGTAAGAATCCCGATCGGTCGGCAAAAACAGCTTTATCTGGATCAATCCGGCTTACGGCGTTATGAAGTTATTGCAGCCCCAAGCAGTATTTATGGTTGGGACTGGCGGCGGAATCCTTGTTTGCAACTGCTGGAAAGCTCCACTTTTTTTCTCGCCTATGAAGCTGAAAGTCCTCTTGAAGCCCCAGGCGAAGTACTGGCGCAGGAACAGTTTGATTTGACTAAGCTGCCAACCGTACTACAGGTACGATACTGGCAGAAAGGGGATTTCATGATCCCCTTTGGCACAAATTTTCACAAAAAAGTCCAGGATCTTTTCACCGATGCCCACGTTCCCCGGGAAAAACGTTTTCGTATCCCTTTGTTGCTGGCTGACTCGGATGTCCTCTGGCTGCCCACCGTCCGACGCGCCGAATATGCCAGAACGCATCTGCAATGCTCCACGCTGATAATCCAATTCGGGCACTTGCCCTAAAATCACGGACGGACCCGGGGAGGGCTGATGTCCATAAACATTCGGAGCATTCCTATGGAGTGCCGGAGCAAAGCTCCCGCTTTGCAAACTTCGTCAAGCAGTCGCACTTCATAATGTCTACGGAGGTTATGTAGTCTGAAATACGAATGCACTTGTCCCGTCGATGGCATGAAGACGGGATCGGGATCGGATCCGGAGCTGGAAGCTCCGGCCACATTCTGGGGAAAATTCGGGATCGGGATCGGATCCGGAGCTGGAAGCTCCGGCCACATTCTGGAGAAAATTCGGGAGCGGAAGCGATCCGCAGAGGCCACGCAGCCGGAAGTCTGCATTACAAACGTACACATCCCCAATTCTTTGCATAAGTTGTTTAAAAATCTTCTACAAAAAAACAAGCCGCTGGCGGCTACTAGCAAGGTGCGTATGCGCCTGATTTTAGATGAAAACCCATCAAAGTTCCGATTGTCAAGATTCTTTCATAAATACCAATATTCGTCTCATCCGGTGCGTTAGAATTACGTGTCATGTGGCATAGAAAACCGGACAAAGGTCGCTGTAAAATATCTATGAAGTCGCTTTGTAATGCGATAGGCAGTGCAATTGCTCGGGCTAGAACCGGGCTTTTGAGGCTATGTTGTGTGAAAACTCATATCGGTCTGATCTTGGGCTGTGCTGTCACCCGGAGCAGACGATTGGCAGAGTGAGTTTATGTAAAGCAACGAATCGGGGGGCACATGCGTTTTTTGTCAATCTTGTTGATTACGGGCTGGATGCTGAGTCTTTTCGGCGGACAGGCCATGGCAGGTACTGTCGAACGTACTTCTTATGGGAAAACTCGGATCACCGTAAAAGCCTGGAACGTTCCGGATCCAACGCGCACTGATACCAATAGCCGGGCAAGATATGCGGTAGTGGAGGCTTTTCTCCGACGCTTTCCGGAAATCGTCGACCGCAAATATCGGGCAAAATATGAAGCCAGCCCGGATAAATACGGCAATTTCAGCTGGCATAAAGAAGATGTCGAAATTGTCTTGCAACGGTTTTCCGGGATTACAGTGGAAGGGATGGGGCAGGACAGCGGTCCGTTGATGGCCATCGCCGGCGGGGTAGCTCCGGATATTCTTTCGGTGAATTTTCGTCAGTCTGACACCTATATTCAGGAGGGTTTCCTATATCCGTTGGATCATCCTGCCGACAACTATTTTACCGGATTGACGCAGGAAGAGCGTGATTTTATGATTCACCCCAAGGTCTTGCCGGTAATAAAGCGTCACCTGATTGGGCAACAGCAGGAAAGAATCTGGATGATGCCGGTCAGCGGCCTGGTCAGTAGAGTGATGCTTTACCGAAAAGACCTGCTGAAAAATGCCAATGTGGATTTCCCGACGAACGATTGGACTTGGGAGGATTTTTTCCAATATTGCAAAAGACTCACTGACCCGGAACGGGGTACCTATGGTACCATGTTCGGACGCGGCCAACAAGAAAGCTGGTATTGGGTTTCTTTCCTTTGGTCCAGCGGCGGTGAAGTGATGACGTATGATGAAAAAAGGGATCAATGGACTGCCGAATTTGACAGTGATAATGCTGTGACTGCATTGGATTTTTATTTGCGTCTTACCACGGAGCGCTGGTATGATCGCAATGGCGTCACGCGCTTCGGATATGCCAGCAAGGAAACCGATAGTAGTAAAAAATGGGAATTGGGGCAGATCGGATTTAAAGCTGAATATCTGAATGAACAATTGTTTTCGCAGGTTAATCCAGACTTGGTCGGGATGGCGCCGGTGCCTTTGGGATACCCGGATAAAAATGGTGTCCGCCATCGCGGCTCGGAACTAAACAGTAGCATGGAGGGAATTTTTGCCGGCTGTGACAACCCCGTTGTCCGTGATGCCGCTTGGGAATATATGAAATTCCGCAATACCAAAGAAGCGCTTGCCATCTATACTCGGGTCATGGTCGAAGGCGGACTGGGCAATTTCGTCAATCCAAGTCTGCTACGCATGTTCGGCTACGAAGACCTCGTACGGCTGGCTCCCCCAGGCTGGGAGGAAACCTTTAATATTTCCGTGGATACTGGAAGGCCTGAACCCTACGGGCGCAATTGCCAGCTCGTCTATGTCGAAATGACCCGCCCTATGCAGGAAGCCGAAACGATGGCCATGGAGCGGGAAAACTCTTCTATGCCGCTCTATTCTGCTGAACTCTATAATAAAGCCGAACAATATATTAATGTCACCCCCGAACAATTGCTGGAACAGGGAGCCTCCCCGGAAAAAATCGACGAATGCCGGAATTTTCGGGAACTGCTGGTAAAACGACAGGCCGTTCTGAAGAAACTGCTGGTGGATGGGGTCAAAGAAACCAATGAAAAGATGCTGGGAATTCTGACTCCTAGAGAACGTTTGCTGCGCCGCGGAGGAGCTTTGCTGCTACTGTTCGGGATCATCATCGGCTTTGGACTGGTTTTCCGGAAAATCATCAAGACCTTTACCCCCCCGAAGGTCGTTGGCGTTGAGCGGATCGATTGGGGCTTCGCAAAATACAAGTGGGCCTACATCATCCTGTTGCCGGCTGTGGTCTCAATTTTGGTCTGGAGGTATGCCCCTTTGCTGATGGGCTCGCTGATGGCTTTTCAGGATTTTCGAATCATGGGCGGGTCCAAATGGGTCTGGCTGGATAACTTCGGCAACGTCCTCTGGGATGCAGAATGGTGGAACTGCGTTTATAATTCCTTCAAATTCTGTTTTCTGGTCATCATCCTGACCTTTTTGCCACCCGTCATCCTGGCCGTTGTTCTGCAGGAAATCCCTTATGGAAAAGTCTTTTTCCGAACCGTGTTTTATCTGCCGGCCGTGGTTACCGGACTGGTTGTCATCTACCTCTGGCGCTCCTTCTATGAACCCTCTGAATTCGGAGTGCTCAATTCCGTGCTGATGAAAATTCCGGCCATTGGCATAATCGGAATTGCGGCTTTATTCTTTTTAAGCCTCTATTTCTTCGCCCAACGACTCTACCTGCATGGCAATCGCAAGGAAGCCGCTTTATGCTTTGTCGCCGCCTGCCTGATGTTTTACTATTTTTTCACCTTCGCACTGCCAATCCTGAAGGATCCTGCTTTCCAAACACCTTGGTATTGCAATTTATTCAGAACGATGCGTGATCCCTATCGCTGGCTGCTGGATCCAAAAACCGCGATGGTCTGTTGCGTATTCCCTTCCGTCTGGGCCGGAATGGGGCCTGGATGCTTGATCTATCTGGCTGCACTGAAAGGAGTTGCCGATGATTTCTATGAAGCGGCCGATATCGATGGTGCGACCTTTGTCGATAAAATCCTCTTTGTCGTCATCCCGATCCTGAAACCCTTGCTGATTATCCAGTTTGTCGGTATCTTTATCCGTTCCTGGGAAAATACCGCCATGATCCTGGCCATGACCGGAGGTTCGAGCAATACCAATGTCGCCAGTCTGTTGATTTTCCAAAAAGCCTACATGTATCTGAAATTCGGAACTGCGACCGCGATGGCCTGGATCCTCGGCTTTATGTTGATCGGCTTTACCGTCTATCAATTACAAATTCTCTCCCGCTTGGAATTCAAAACAACCGGGGCAAAAAAATAAGGAGTTGTTTCCAGGCAGCTCTTACTCTCAATTCGTTGGATTGGCGCTGGCAATTGCAGATTTCCGCTCTGCTGAGGCCACTGCAAAGACTTTACCGCAAAGGAGAATTCATAAGCGATGGCAATCATTTCCAAAATTGGCCGCAAAAGTTGGCGGGTGCGTATCTTGTTTGCCGGCATGTATGCTTTTTTGCTGATTGGTGGTGCGTCGATGGTCTATCCGCTCATGCTGATGTTGTCTGGCAGTACCAAAAGCGCGATGGACACGAAATATTTTGAAATTTTCCCCCGTTTTCTGTATGATGAAGCTTGGATGTGGGCTAAGCATACGGAAGGCTTGTTCAATGAGTCGGTCTCTTTTCTGAATATGGTTCATGATAGCGATGAAATCTCCTTCGAAGACAT
This sequence comes from Lentisphaeria bacterium, assembly GCA_041670605.1. Lineage (GTDB taxonomy): Bacteria > Verrucomicrobiota > Lentisphaeria > Oligosphaerales > Oligosphaeraceae > JAQVUB01. The sequence goes on along the minus strand of JBAXYW010000045.1, from coordinate 2,850 downwards.
GGCGAAAAAAGGGCACTTGGAAAGCAGCCGGGAATTGCGCTGTCCGACCTGTGGAAACTGGTTTGTGTACCATTTTAATAAAACGGATTCAGCGACTACAGATGCCAAGGTGCAGCATGAATATCAGGTGACCTGCCCGAAGCCGGAATGTCATGCGGTTTTTTCGATTAAGCATGGAGCTATCCCCGGCGAATTGGATTACCAAATGCTCCAGGAAATTAATACTAAAATGGTTCTGGCTTGGCAGGAATTTATTCCAACGTGGGAAAAAGAACTGAAAACAAGGGAAGAGAAAGGCTGCCAAAACAGCCCTAATATGAATAAACGATGGTTGACTAGTTTCGCTTATGCCCCCGGATATTTAGCCGCCGACATATCGAAAACCATTGCTTCCGGACAGAGAGAATTTAAAAAATTCCTGCGCACCTACAGTCGTGAGATTGATCCGGACCCCGAAGACCTCAAGCGTAAAAAAAATTATTCGGATATCAATACGATAAACCGCATCCTTGGTTCAGATTTCAAATCCTGGAATTCCGTTTCTGTTATCATGTCCCAGAATATGCGCCGGCGAGCCGTTCCAAATGTTAGTCGATTTGGCAGTTGTCTGAGTGAATTTTATGCACGGCAACCGCTTGGATTACGCTATTATTATTCAATGCAAGGGTATTTTAAGAAAAATTATTTAAAGCCTACCTATAACAATTCGCTGGAGGAATATAATCAGATTAACCAGACCGACTATCGTAGCTGGGTTGAAGTGACCCTGACGAGACGTTATCCCCAAAACGTCAGCGAGAGGATACAAGCCGACTGGGAGGACTTTGTTCGTAAAAACCTGTCTCTGGAATGGATCATCTTAGATCAGAGCCTGGCTCCGCTTTATCACGAAATGCTGCGTCTTAAGCATGGCAGCATTGAGAATTTGAATAACCTCTACGGGGGAACTAAATATAAAAATTTCGCTACGATCCCTTTCCCCCATACAGCACCGATTACCGGTATGGCACGCAGTGACTGGGAATCCCTCTTGCGGGGCTTCCAAGTGCCCGGAAGCAATAAATTATATCAGGCTCCAGCCGAGAGCATCGAACTGGGTGGCGTCGATTTTGCTTTCCAAGATTGGATCCTTGCGCAATATGGCTCGGTCGAAAATGCGGCTGTGCAACTCGATACTGACTGGAAGAAACTTGCGGATATCCGTTTGCCGCAACTCGATGTGCACCGCAAATATTTCCAGGAAAACATTTCGGCTTTGCGCTGGGAATTCGTCACCCGGAACTACAAAGCTGTTGCGGATTATATGCTTTTCCATGGGCGCGGTATCTTCAATACGGTTGTTTATTGTGGACTTGCCATCCTTTCCGCTCTGCTGATCAATCCGCTGGCGGCTTATGCAATGAGCCGTTACCAAATGCCCTCGTCCTATAAAATCCTGCTCTTCCTGATGAGTACAATGGCGTTTCCTGCCATGGTGACTGCCATTCCCAGTTTTTTGATGTTGCGTTCCTTTGGACTGCTCAACACCTTCGCGGCACTGATCCTGCCCGGCATGGCAAACGGGTACTCCATCTTTTTGCTGAAGGGATTCTTTGATGCTCAGCCTAAGGAACTCTATGAAAGTGCTCAGCTCGATGGAGCTACCGAATGGGTGCTGTTTTGGCAGATTACGATGAGTCTTTCCAAACCGATTCTGGCTGTGATTGCACTGGGCGCTTTTACCGCGGCATATTCGAATTTCATGTTCGCCTTCGTGACTTGTCAGGATCAGAAAATGTGGACGATGATGGTCTGGCTGTATCAGCTGCAACAAAGCAGCGGCCAAGCGGTTATGTATGCATCCCTAGTCATCGCAGCCATACCGACGTTCTTTATCTTCCTCTTCTGTCAGAATATCATTATGCGGGGAATTGTCGTTCCTTCAGAAAAATAAGCCTCCGAAGAGAGTGCCTGTCCGGCGAATTCATATGGAGTTCGGGAGCGCAGCTCCCGCTTTGCAAACTTCGTCAAGCCGTCGCACTCTATAATGCCTAGCGGAGCTGTGTAGGCTTGTAATTTGTAAGTGGTGGGAACGGGGAATGAGCTGAAGCCCGCCGGAGCTATGCCCCCGCTTTGGATCATTTGGTCATGCGTCTCAAAATGGGCGCGAGCTATGGAGCGCCGGCGTCCTCGCCGGCATCAAGTTTCGCGGTTCGTTTTTGTCCTGAAAAACAGAGAGGAATTGTCCGGGAACGGGAGCGGATCCGGAGCTGGAAGCTCCGGCTACTTTCTGGGGAGAACCCGGGAACGGGGAACGGGCTGAAGCCCGCTGGGGCCACGCAGCCTGAAGGCTGAACTACAAACGTACACGTACCCGAACGTAACACGTCCCGGAATGATCTTATGGCGCAGGGTGAAATCTTTCTGGAACGGAAGCGGATCCGGAGCTGGAAGCTCCGGCTACTTTCTGGGGAGAACCCGGGAACGGGGAACGGGCTGAAGCCCGTTGGGGCCACGCAGCCTGAAGGCTGAACTACAAACGTACACGTACCCGAACGTAACACGTCCCGGAATGATCTTATGGCGCAGGGTGGAATCTTTCTGGAACGGGAGCGGATCCGGAGCTGGAAGCTCCGGCTACTTTCTGGGGAGAACCCGGGAACGGGGAACGGGCTGAAGCCCGTTGGGGCCACGCAGCCTGAACTACAAACGTACACGTACCCGAACGTAACACGTCCCGGAATGATCTTATGGCGCAGGGTGGAATCTTTCTGGAACGGAAGCGGATCCGGAGCTGGAAGCTCCGGCTACTTTCTGGGGAGAACCCGGGAACGGGGAACGGGCTGAAGCCCGCTGGGGCCACGCAGCCTG
>JBAXYW010000044.1:0-15321 GCA_041670605.1 Lentisphaeria bacterium | reverse complement strand
GTCAATATAGAAGATATAGTCTGTCGGCGTCCATTCCAGAGCGGCGTAGTGGTAATTTTCAGAGAGTCCCGGGACTTTTCGGGACACGGTGCCGCCTGAACGTGGCAGGAACTTGGAGTTTTCTTCATCCCAGATACTCCAATGCGTGGTTTGGGACATCCGTTCTGTAGAGGGCAGGATAATTTCAAAGATATCAATTTCATGGCCGCTTTTGACGGGGCCGGTTTTCGCATTTCGTTGTGCCGGCAGCATCCAGAAACTCGCATTGATCATATCGGTGTGGTGGATTTTGAAGCGGCATTCAAAATAGCCATAAACGGGGGTGAATTTTCCATTGGTATGCGGAAAAGGCCCCCAAGTCAGATCGCCGTCAAACTCTGTTCGTAAGAGCAGATGCCCTTTTCCATCCAATTTGGCGCATCGTGAGGTCGAAGTGATATGTTTTCTGCTTTCCCGGTAAACATCCAGCTCATAATTAACCCACTTGTTTGCATCAAGGCTGTCCCCGTCGAATTCATCCGCCCAGACCAGCTTGTAATCCGCCGAGGGCGGGCCGATTTTGAAGGTTCTTGCGGCTTTAGCGGCGGCATAGCGAGCATCGAAGTCATCGCCGGCAAGGAAGTTTTTTGAGCCTTCAAGTCCCTTGGGTGTCAGTGCTTCCAAAATAACCCGATCGATCATGATTTTTCCCTGACTGCCCTTGAGTAGATACATGACAAAGCTGCCGGTATTGCCACGATTTGGTGTAAAGATAAACGGGACTTCAAAATAATGCCAGTCTTCCGGAACATTTTCAGTTTTAATTTTGAATCCCCAGAATTTATGCCAGCGTTCTCCTGCGAAACCAATTCCCCCAGTGCCGTTAAAATTACTTCCTTTGACATAGCCGCTGACTTGATAGGTTTCTCCGGGGACGAGGATGATGCCGCTTTGTCCCAGAGAAACGGTGCGTTCGGGATCCCCTGTCAGCACAAAGGCGCGGCCATTGTTGGGGCTTTTTCCATAGGCAAAATTCTTTTCTTCGCCATTCCAGTTTACCGGGGGGATGCCATCTCCGGCGATTTTCAGGTAGGGATTATTCAAGAGATTATTGATCTCAATATCCATCCTGTTGTCGGTTTCGACGGTATTCATCGGCTGAATTTTCATTGGTAGCGCCGATACTACTTTGCCGCAATCAAGCAATTTCAAGTGGCGAATTTCAAGCCTGCCGGTGGCCTCCGGCAGGTTCATGGTTTTATTAATATGAATTACCAAAGAGTCAATTTTATTGTTATTTTCCACTGCAGGCGCCAGTGGTAAACGTAATTTATATACGCTATTGGGTTTGACTTTGGCCGGGAAAGCCGCTCCCTTTGAGACTGCAGTCGGTTTGACGCTAAATCCAATATTCTGCAGGTTTTCGGCGTTTTCCGAATAGATGCATTCGAATTCAACTGCTGTTCTTTCGCTTAATTCGTATTGCCAGTCGAGTTGGATGACTGTTTGTGGCCATTGGCGCTTGTTTTCTGGATCAAGACGGATTTCCAGGAACAAGCTGCCGCCTGACACCGTTGGGCGAATTTCCTGTGAGCTGGCCTTGATACCGTTCAGACTCTGAAAATTTGTTTCCCACAATACAGTTTCCGACTCGGCTGCTGCTGCCAGCGCAGAGAGTAACAGGACACAAAGCCACCGCATGTTTTTCTCCTCCCTTATGATCTTTTCTTTTCGCTTAAAATCCAAAATTCAGGGAATATTAATCGGGACTCCGCTCTGATGATAATACCGCTGCAACGAGTAATATTTTGTGCCTTTCAGAATATAACTATATTGTGCAACGCTACGCGTCTCGAAATGCATATCCGCGAAAATGGCATTTGCTTTGTGGTCATGACGGGTTTGAATAAAGCCGTATTTATCGTATTCCGCAGTAGTGCCACCCAGGGAATTGTTATTTGCGGAGGCAAATGTCAAATTGTACGTATCAGCCACCATCCACAAGTCTTTGGCCCAGCCCAATTTACCCTGTAAAACATTAGCTGAATCAGTATAGTGATTTATTTTGAAGATCGGCATGGCGCAATTCTTGGTTGTGTTCACCCATGCCATTGCATAGGTGAAACGCCCTTTGGGTTTGCTGGGATCAATAATCAGACTCGGGCAAAAAAAACATTTTGGTATATACTTGTCATCTTGAAGGCTGGAATCAGCAAGAATCCGGCTGTAATCCGGTCCGCCGAGGTAGCCGGAAAGACGAACCACACCACTGTAAGCCGGATATTCTTCAAAGCCACCTAAATAATGAAAGTACCAGCCGTCATATTCATCTCCATACATCGTGATTGCCAGCTGAATCTGCTTGAGGTTATTGACACAGACGATCGACTGTGCCTTCGTACGAGCCTTTTGCAATGCGGGCAACAACATCGAGGCCAGAATCGCAATAATTGCAATCACAACCAGCAGCTCAATGAGGGTAAATCGAATGCGCTTGAACATTCTGTTCATTGCTGAGCGACATAAAATTCGTTTCATCGTCCATACTCCTCAGGTCTTAATTTGTTATGTTGTTGGTTTTTGAAGTTGCGCTCTATTATATAAACCGATGACTTATAACAGTTTTCTCTTTTGTGAAAGATGGCTGATTTTACTGAATCGCTCAAGCGATCGCAAAGGGGTGACAACGGAGAACAGAAGCGGATATTATCACTGTAACAGAGAAACAAATCGACGGGAAATCCCTTTCCCCCAATAAAGAAACTCAGGAATTTATTCCGCAAGCGCTTCATCTGGTTAACCAGCTCCACTAAAAACTATAATAACGCAAATGGATTTTGTCAAGTTCTTGGATTGCCAATGATTTTAGGTTGGTTTTGGCGTTATTGCCTTTTTTTCTGGTACACACGCACGTAATCAACCATAAAGCTGGCGATTTTTTTTGGGGTTTCTGATTGGAATTCCTCGCGTTTGCCGGCATTGAGTGCACCATTGAGTCGAATGGCTTCTTTCATCGTAGTGATGGGATGGTCTTTTTTATTGAAACGAAGCGACTCAACGCCATCAATATAGAAGATGTATTCATCCGGTGTCCACTCAAAACCGATGTGCCGGAATCCTTCACTTAAACCGGGAATTTTCCGCCCGATAGACCCTCCGGACTTGTATATTTTCTCCGAATACCAATGCGTGGTATGGACAATTTCACCAAGGGAAGGCGTAATGCATTCCATAATATCAATTTCCATGCCGGTATTGATCGGATCACGATAGTCCATCTTTCCTTCCGGCATCATCCAGAAAGCAAAATTGACGAAGTCCTGGCGATGGAAGCGGGCTCGGCATTCGAAATAGCCGTAGGTCGTGGCAAATTTATTGTGGCTGCTCAGATAAGGCTGCCAGATGAGCTTATCTTTGGCAAAGACAGTCATCTGAAGAATCCCTTTGCCATCAAGGCGGACACAATCCGGGCTGGTGATGACTCCGCGGCTTTCAATATATTGTTTGACATCCAGGACGTTCCATTTGGCCGGGTCGATTTCAGTGCCATCAAATTCATCACTCCAAACCAGTTCATAGTCTTCGGACGGAGGACCACCACGCAGAGTGCCGTCTGCTTTGGCTTTTCCATAACGCTCATCAAAATCATTCCCGGCAAGAATATTTTTGGAGAGTTTCAGCCCGGTTGGGGTAAGCGCTTCCAGAACCGGGCGTGCGATGCTGAGGGTGCCGGCGGCGCCTTCATGCAGATACATGACAAACCGTCCGACATTGGATTTTTCAGGGGTGGGAATGAATTCCACTTCAAAGTGATGCCAAGCCGGTTTGACGGCATTTCGATTGATCTTATAGCCCCAGAATTTATGCCAGCCATCGCAAGCGAGCCCGATGCCGCCCTGGCCATCGAAATCAGTTGACCCTTTGAGGTAGCCGGATAATCGGTACTTTTCACCCGGTACAATGGTAATTCCCGCCTGGCTGAGAACAATGGTGCGATCCTGCATGCCGCGGATCTCAAAAGCGCGTCCGCTTACTGGCGATTCCGTATAATTGAAATGATCTGCAGTACCCGAACGTCCGCCAAAGGACCAGCCTTGCGGCGGGATGATATCTCCCCCTACGGTCAAATAAGGATTCACCAGCAAATTAGGGATTTCGATATCCATGAGTTTAGGTGCTGTTTCAGCACGAAAGGGGGTTAGCAGGGAATACCCTAAAGCAACAATTTGGCCGCTGGAAATGATCCGGAAGTCGTTGATCAGCATGGTGATTTTTGCTTTGTCATCGCTGCCGGCTTCGCGCATGAAAAAAGCCAATCCGGTGATTTGTGCAGTTTTTCCTTGTGCTGGCGACAGGGGGATGCGTAATTTGTGCCAGTGATTTGCAGCCAATTTATGCAGGGGGAAAAAGTAATCGCCGGCGGATCCGACGGGTTTGGCGCCAAACCCGGCAGCGACCTTACCCGCAGAGGTGTTGTAATGAAAATTGAACTCGACACTGGTCGTCAGATCGAGTGAAACAGGTTCTGGGAACTTGATCAGCACCTGTGGCCAGCGTTGCCCATTGGCATGATCCGCCTCAATCGAAATTTTCAGTGTTCCGCCGGATTTGTCGGCGATTTCACTTTCCAGGTTGAAGCTCGTTTCCGTGCCATGTACGGAAATGCCGGATTTGTCCGCGAACGAATTGGCATATAAAACCTGGTCGGTTTCATGTTCCGCACTGGCAAACAAGCAAATACCCCAGAGAAGGGTGGCAAGTGTGAAGGAGGCTGAAAATTTCATGAGTTTTTCCTGTGTTATCGGGTTAACGAACGAACGTATTCGCGCAGGAATACACTTCTGAGGATTTGCGAGCTTTGATAGAAAAACAGTCCGCTGGCGCCTTGTTCGAGATAACGACGGGCCGCTTGTTCATAGTCTGAGGGGCGTGGCAATGGCGAAATCACGGTCTGAGTGCTGATCCAGCCGTCAAGACAGCCATGCACACGTTTGCCATATTTGTCAGCCAGCTTAACATAGCCGCGTAAATCAATCGGGGGATGCAGGCACCCCTGCCGGGACGGAGTAAAGGTATCAATCAAATCCTCTGCAAGCAGAATTTCAAGTGCTTTGTAATAGATGGGATTATCCACTGGAATACGCACATTCACTTCTAACTTCGCATAGCGTTCCTGCCCGATACGCTGGCGTGTCAGGCGATGAAATTCAACGATGGTTTCGGTTGTCTGTCCGTAAAGGTAACGCATGTGATCGATGCTGAATCCATCGACATCGTAGGAGGTCAACTCGGCAACACAATCTGCTGCAAATTTTTGCACTTCCGGGAGGGTGAAATCCAGAAAACTGGCGCCAAAAAAGGGATGATGATATTCCGGATGTTGGGCGGAAAATTCACTTTCCAGTGGGGATCCGCTATAGCAGATATTGACTGCGGCATTGACGATGAATTTGATGCCGCGTTCATGGCACAAACGGGGTAGGATTTCGAGCAGATTGAGATCGCGATGTAACACGGTTCGCCCGGTTGACAGCTGGCAGTCATCCCCACGTGATGCTCCTTCGCGAGCAATGGGGGCTACCTTGCTGGGGTAGACGGCTTCGCCGCCAATACGCATCATTTGGCAATTCAGTGTATTGATGCCGAGCGATGCATGTTCTTCAATCAACATTTCCGCCATGGACTCATTCTGCAATTCTCCATAATAGGCATGCGAAGAGGGTTCGCCATAGAAGATGATTTCTGCTGGGCAAGGGCGTGGGCGTTTTGGTTTTGCTGGCGCCGGCAGCAGTTTGATATAGGCGAGTTCCCCAAAGGTATGCAGGCGGTTTTTAAGTTGTGCTGTTGATTTATGAATGCCGATCTCGTCACTTTTTTCAAAATAATAGTGTCCGAGAAAAACTTCTTTCCACCATTTATAGGCGGGGATGGCGCTTTCCGAAATCAGGACCCGTTCAAGGTGTTTCATGCGCGGAAACTCAAAATCACATTCCAGCCGATTGCCCCGGAAACCAAGATACATGTCGTATTCTCCCTGGACTTCGGGGGAGAAGTACAAGGGCGGATCCGCTTGCATGCCATAGTTGGACAAGAAGGTGTTTTTATTGCGGACATAATCAACCACCCATCCGCTGGACTCGGTTTCCGGACGGCTGGTATTTTCCTGTAAAGTCGCGCGAGGTTCATCCCAAGGTAATTGATGAACCGGAGACCCACGAAATTCCGCAAAATTATTGATGAACACGACAGGGTCGGCAGCAATTCTGATGCAAAGTTCAGTCTCTCTGGCATCCGCACCATCCGCTGCGAATACGGTGATGCGCACCCTGCAATCCTGCGACGGAAGTTCGCCCCGGAAGCTGATGAAATAATTCCAGTATACTTCCCCGGCGATGATCATTGAGTCCATAATCGTGCCCTCAAAAGTTGTGGCACGACTCCAGTCCTGGTGGTTTGTGGGCATGAAAAGCTCATCGCCACGGGGGGCCAAACTGGCTGGAAACCAGCGCTGGTGTTCCCCATCGAAATAGTCCACTTTGACTCCGCCGCCAACAGGAATATCAAGCTGATCAAAACATATGAAACCATTGAGATTGCGATAACGCATGCGTGAAAATCTCCTTCCAGTTAAACCCGAATGATTGCCAACGGATTGCGATTTGAAAAACCACAAGACTGGTCAACCAGTTCCTGGCTTTAGTATAGATCATCACTTTGGAGTTGTCAACTGATTTTGATTTGGGGACGGGGGAGGGGGTCTGTTTGCGTTTTTGCTGCGTTTACTTCAAGTCCTGCTAATACTTTTGGGTATTCACCGGATGAAGTTTCGCCCACTGTGCAAATCCGATACGGATGACACTATAGAGCGATCTCTAGCAATCAAGCTTCCATAATTGTAGGAAAATCCACGACAAAAACCAAAAAATCTGTGGTAATCTGCGAAATCTGCGGATAAAATCTCACGGAAAACCTTTTTGGACGCCATCTACAGACCCATTGCACAATTTTCGCAGGCGGTTTCATCCGTCAAAGCAACAATCTTTAAATTTCAGTGTTTTCCATGTTTTCCGTGGATCAAAGAATGGGTTGTGGGCGCCAGTCCACCCCAAGTTTTTTCGTATCTTTCGTGGGAAAAAACGTATTATTATTTCAGGAAGAGTTCAATGACCGGGATGGTATTTACCGGCGGGATAACTGGCAATTCCAGGGTCAGGGCGCCGTCCGGCGTCTGTGCATTCAGGGCAGCATGGACACTGTTCTTGCGGCTGCGGAATTTGATTTCGCTGTCATCATTGAGCAATTGCGCGTATTCGACTTTGTCTGCCAGTCCCGGCAGATGCACCGCCTTGAACGGCCAGCTGAACAGATGCAGATAAAGCCGGCGAGTCTCCGGATTCCAGGTATAACGGCAATCCTGCGGTGCGGTAAATTCTGCTGGAGCCTGGGTGCATTGATACACGGAGCGGCTGTGAAAACGCATCCAATCGCCGATGCCGCGCAGGCGTTCGAGGGCTCGCTGATCAAAGCAACCCCGGGCTGTCGGGCCGACATTCAGCAGGAGATTACCTCCAAGGCTGACATGATTAACCAGCATTTCGATGCACATTTTGACGGATTTCCAGGAGGCCTCATCACGATGATAGCCCCAAGCTCCGGAAAAGGTCTGGCATCCCTCCCAAACCAATTTCTGCCCTTGTTCATCTTTGGGCCATTCCGGCGGCAGATACTGTTCCGGCGTATAAATGTCACCGCCATCCGGCAAATCCAGACGGTTGTTGATGATGATACCGGGTTGCAATTGGCGAATCATGCTTACCAGCTTTTCTGATTCCCAGTCCAGATGACTCTTGCCGTCTTCGCCTGGATAGGAAAAATCAAACCAGATAATATCAATCTTGCCAAAATCCGTCAGTAATTCCCTGACCTGATTCCGCATGTATTCGGCATATTTTTTCATATCCCGACCGGCATTTGCTTCACGCTCCGAGGGAATATCCCGGTGCGGATGAATCCGATCCACGGTGAATTCGGGATGATGCCAGTCGATCAGAGAATAATAGAAACCGATCTTGAGGCCTTCGTTGCGGAAGGCGTCGACTGCATCGCGCAGCAGATTTCTGCTGCAGGGGGTATTGCTGGCTTTGTAATCTGTGAACCGGCTGTCCCACAGGCAGAATCCCTTATGGTACTTGCTGGTAATGACCATATATTTCATGCCCGCATTTCTGGCTTCACGAGCCCAGACTGCCGGATCGTACAGATCGGGATCGAAGCGCTCAAAATACTTCTGATAATCCGCCGTGCATATCTGTTCCCGGCTCTTCACCCATTCATGGTGCGCAGGCAGCGAATACAGCCCCCAGTGAATGAACATCCCGAAACGATCCTCAACAAACCAGTCCGTATCTTTTTTTACCAAAATCAAATGACATGATACCCCATCTCCTTCTCTGAAAATCATTGACCGTTTTCGCAAACAACTTCCGTGCCGAAAGCAACGCTTAAAATATGATATACTTCCCGGCAATTGTTAACTGAAAAGCAAAATACCCTGCGCAGCAAAAAAGTCATAACGTTGTTATTCCAGCCCAGAGAATCTGGCCAGGTCAAAACCCCGGGTTTAATTGTGGGGAATTCGCCATAATTAAAAGTCCAGCGAGTGCAGTTATTAAAAGCAGGTACAGGTTATCCAAAAAGATAAGTTTAAAAAGTGGCGTAACTGTCCCGGTTGCGTTTTCTGTTTGCATTCCCATGCCCGAACTGTCTCGGGTGCAAGTAGACAGGGGCTAACTACTTTGGAGAACTGCACCCTTGACCTTTTTTGCATGTTTCAGACTATGCAGGTCTGGGGGGGCATTTCTCTACCGTTTGATTATTCCAGCCCGTTATTTTCTTTTTCGCCCGAGGGAAGGAGTTCCACAACGCCGAATTTCCAAGTAGGATAGTCAGTAATCCCCCCCATAGTGGGTGACCAAATATCGTACTCGTTCCATACATCGAAGTACCGCATAAACTGTAAGCGAACCGTCGGAATTCCGACGTTATTAGTCGCAATTTTCGCAATGTCAAAAGCCCCCTCAACAATCCAGTTGTCGCCGGTATTCGACATCTTATAGTCGCATTGCGGAAAAGATCCGTAATAGGAGGAATCCCCATCCTGACGGATATGAATTTCCCAGAAGCAGCGCCAGTTCTTGAGTATGTTCGGAGAATATTTTGAACGCAGACCATCGGCTGTAACTGCCGCCTGGATGCGTAACTCGTCTTTCTCGGCAGGTGCGTAAAATTGGGAGGGAAAATAAATTTTCCCGTTCTTGTGAAGCATTTTCACTGTTGACTGGCGCGGTGACTTTTCACCAAACTGGAACTTTACCAGCTTCAGGGGTATCACATCACGCCATTCCGCATCGTCTGGTTTTGCGTCAAGAACTGGCGTGGAACTTATCGGCAGGCACTCATAAACGTTCAGGATGCCGCTACGACTGTGATACAAATCAGATTCGGCAAAAAACCTCGCGTAAATGATATCTTTCATGTAGGCGACACGGCGTGATGCCTCCGCATCTTCTTGCGCATCGTCAAGCGCCCGGGACAACAGCGACTTCATTTTCGCGATCACATCCAAGGGGAAGCGAATCTGGTGGATATAGTCCAGCTCGGCAAGCGTATCGTTGATCTTGTACATCTTATCCCAGCGATCGATGAGCAGCTGAAAGAAGTCTGTCATAGCAGCAGAACCGTTTCCGTATGCTTGCTGGCAATAATCAGTGATAAGTGCATCTACATCCGTATCGGGATTCCACAGCAGGCGGGCCTGAATCCATACCATCGGGAATGATTGAATGCTACCATAAAGACCGTTTGTCCCCAAGCGCTTGAGATATGGATTCAGACCATTGATAAACACACCTCCTATCTCGTTTTCAGAGGCCAGCAGAAAGCGCTTCAGGGTATGAGGATAAAAGAACGGCGCGTTGGAAACGTTGAGTGTGGGATTCACGATATTCATCCAGATGGTCAGGCGGTTGCGGTCATGCCCAACCAGCTCAAACCAGCGAGACAAATATTTCCTGTGCATATCAAACAAAGCAGGATCATTTGCATATTGAACTTTAGGACTGACATATGCGAGATCCATGTTTTCGGGAATCTGCAATCGTTCAGGAGGAGCCAGATAGTGGCTGTAAGCAAGGGTCACAAAGCGACGTTCAGGCCACTTTGCTTTCACTTCATTCGCATATTTGGTTGCAAAATCAAAAAAAAGTTCGCTGCCGCGCGCCTCATAATTGCGAGCCATTTCCAGCTTCGCTGCACAGTCCGGGCATTGACAGGTGGTTTCCGGAATCATTCCGTCGTTACAGCTAAAAAAAACTGTATTCCGTGTAGGAGCGCAACCGTTGCTCCATTCTTTACCGGAGGCTGTCCCCTTGTCGAACGCATCGAGATTATCCAGCATCTGTTTCAGCACACGATCGCTACTAAGACAGATGTAGGTACGTGCCTTGTAACGGCGGTTTATACGTGGCTGGCCCATGGAATCTTTGGCAAAGTACCCGGGATGTGTGTCACCGTACAAATCAACCCAGTTGACTTGTGTGTGATTTGCGTTCCGGTGCGGCATTGACGAGCCAAAGCGCAATATTGGGTGCCACAGTTTCTGCACAGAAATGGGCTGATAGTCGTAACTGATGCCGCCTTCACGCTGCCATAAACGCGGTGCATCCTGTATCGGCTCATTTGGAAACGTTATTTCATATCGCTTGGGAATAACTGTACCTTCCCCCAAACCAGACCACAACTTGTCTTTGGGATAGAGCCAGCGTATGCCAAACTGACGCTCCAGATATTCATACACACCGAAAAGTGTCCCACGGTCAAGACCTCCGAATACTTCCCCGCAAATAATAAGGTTGGCCCCGTCCGGCTGAAGAATGAAACCTTCCGGCTTGAAAACAAACGTGTACTTCCCGGCAGCACGGGTCGGGCCAAGGTAGATTTTCCGCGTATCTGGTGAGGCTTTCGACTCCGTTACGACGGGCAGTTTTTTGCCCGTAGAGGCTAGTATGTGACGTTGCAGAAATTCAGCAGCATATTCGTATTCCCCGTCGGGAGGAAAGGCCAGACGCCCAGTCTCATCAGAAATCACAATTTCATAGGCAAACACAGAACCCAATAGCATCGTGCAGCATATCAGAGTAAAAAATTTCATCATTCACCTTCCGGGAGAATCCAGTATTGCGGGCAACGGTATATTAGATAGTTGTGATAAAGATCGTTCATGGACATTGTCTGAACATGCCCGTCAAAAAATGTAACATTTGCACATTTGTTATGGCGATAGTGGATTTTATATGCGTTCCCACCATATTTTGTATTAGAAAGATTACCATAACCCTGAAAACTGCACCACTGCTTGTATGGCTTGTTGCTCGAAATATAAATCGAATCGGCCAGCATAACGTACATGCTGGGTTGTCTGATCTTTTCCTGAATATGCACATCATCTTCACAGCGACGCATGCCATAAGTTTCTGAGGTGGAAACTGAAGTCGAATAATATCTGTAGGCAGGACAGCGGATGGTTTTAAAAGCCCCTTCCGTTAGTTGCAGCAAATCAGTATTAACAAGTGCCTGACTCCAGATCGGAGACTGCACATAAATTAGCCCCAATTCATCCATATACATCGAAACCATCAGCTGGGTTTGCTTCAAATTCGAGGAACAAAGAACTGTGCGCGCCTTCTCCCTAGCCTTCCCAAGCGCCGGTAAAAGCATAGATGCAAGAATAGCGATAATAGCTATTACGACCAGCAGTTCAATCAAAGTGAAAAACGATAACCTGCGATTTACTTGCATCTCAAAACCTCTTTTGCTAGCCAATAAAAATTCATATTAGGATCACCACGGAAATTGACTTCCATTGTAATTTTACCCCTCAAAAACAAATGTCAAGCTGATAATAATCAAAAATAGCTTTTTATGTGATTAATAGTGTTTTTCATTTGCTTTTCTGGTTGTTAGGCATTACTCTAAAGGGAGTGACTTTTAGTGGATGTTATGCGTGGTTTTATCCGTTTTTTATGAAAGTGGGGAAATGATCAGTTCTTCGGTGAATATGGAGTCTTTTTTCACTCCTTTATATCATGAGTTAAAGGAGCGGTTGGAGGATGAGATTTTGTCTTCTGGTCTTTCGGACGGGAGTTTTTTCTGCACGTTAAAGGATATCTGCGAGCGGCACAAGGTGTCGATCACCACGGCCCGGAAAGCGGTTGATGCGTTGCAGAAAAGCGGGGTTGTTCGCAGCAAATCCTCGCGGGGAATATATGTTATCGACACAGGAAAATTGCGTGATCTGAAATCGTTGAAAAATTACGTTTTGATTTTTCATGCTCATGAAGCGGGCAGTCAGAGTGTTTATTTTTCTTTGCGTCTGGGTTCCATGCTCGAGGCCTTTGCGGAAAATGGCATTACTGCAAAAGTAATTTTCAGGCGGGGCGGGGTTTTCCCGGCATTTAATATTTCTCAGGATGCGGTGCGTGGCATTGTCGTCAGCTCGATCACTCCGCTGGATGAAGTTCAGCGCTATGCCCGGCTGGCACCGACACTGATTCTGGGCGGTCGCAATGTGTCAATGCCGGACGTTTATCAAATTACTTACAACATCGGCAGACGCGCGGAATTGGCGGCAAAATATTTTTTGGCCAATCGCAAGAAGAGGATTGTTTTTGTCAGTCACGATGAAGAGGAGATTGCTGAATATTCGGTGGCCTTAAAGAAACTGCGCAATATCACGTTTTCAGTGCTGAATGTCGCGGCTCCCAACATGGAAAGCGGGCGGGAATGTGTTGCTCAGCTGGCGGATCTTCCATCCTCCACCGGGATTATGGCGGGTGATGATGCCATTGCGGTGGGCATTGTTGATGCTTTTCTCAAGTGCGGACATGATCTCCGGGAGGAAAAAAGGATTGTTGCCCTGGCCAACCCTAGATTTCCCTTTACCCGTCAATATGGGATACCGGTTGTCGGCAGCGATCCCTGGGGAATTGGCAGAACTGCTGCTGAATTTCTCTGCGCAGTGATCAGGGGTGAAAACCCGGAGAAACGTCGGAGCATCACCATTGAGCCGGAAACATCCTGGGAAAATGACGCGCTTGAAGCCAGACTGGAGACGCTTGAATCTAATGAGCATGCAAAGTGAAAACAGAAGCATATCCGTGGATGTCGCTTTGATTGATATCGACGGCACTATTACGGCACCGATACGAAACAAAGATTTTGCTGTATCACCGCTGGAACATCTGTTGCGTCTGATGACGCAAAGCGAGTACGTTTCACAGGAAGCGGCCCTGGCAAAAATTCGACAAGTTGGGGATATCGAAACCAGTTGCATTTTCAAGCTTCTCGCCCCCTTGGGAATTTCTGCTGAACTATATTGGAATGTGCTTCAACAGGATGTCAAAGCGGGCATGATTATTCCGGAAGACGCCGTGTTTTTTATCAAAGCCTTGAAAGGCAAGAACATCAAATTGTTTTCCGCAACCACCAACTCCCGGATGGCGACTCTGCTTAAACTCTCTGTTGGCGGGCTGGGTGATATTAACGGATCCCCGTATTTCGACGGTTATTTTGGCGGCGACAGCTTTGCTGATCCGCTGGGGAAATGGTCACCGGAATTCTTTCCGTCGATCCTGAAAGCCGGCAGATTTGATCCGGAGCGCACTCTGATGATTGGCGATGATCCCGCACGGGATATGCTGCCGGCACTGCAGGCTGGCATCGCGCATGTCGCCATCATCGACCGTCACCAGACAGAAAACATACTCCACAAGGGCGGTGTCATCTTCATCAATTCGCTGGAATTCCTTTACCATATGCTGGAACCCGTTCCCAGGCACATACAGGAAATGGGGGGAGCCAAGCCAAGCTGACTTCGTAAACCAACAAAAAATTTCGTGACTTTTCGGGTCTTTTCGTTGTTAAAAATTGGATTGAGAGCACCCTCTCACGTCTGGAATTTAGCCTATGCCTGATCGAATACAACATGCTTATCTGACGCTCTGTTCTCTGGATTTGCAGCCAGGCAGATTCCAGCTGCCGGCACATGACAGGGACGCCCTAATTGATGAATACTGCATGTATCCCGATCAGTTTTTCACAACCGATCCGGAAAAATATGCATCGATCCTGTCATACATGTTTATTGATGAGGGAATCCAATTCCATTATCCTCCAAATATCCCGTTGGCGGAACTGTACCGGTACTGGATGCCGGATCCGGAAAAAGGCGTTTTCTTCAAATCAAAACCATTCCGAAACCTGAATTTCATTCATGTCAAAAAAGGATTTGAATTTTTTCTGGAGCGTATCATCCGCAATTTCCGGGACGGGGTCTGGGGCGAAGGTGCCAAATATGCAGGTTGCCTGCTGCATATGCTGGAGGATTCCTGTTTCGGCGTTCATGCGCTCGAAGGCCCTTTTGGCAGCGATATGTTTATCCTCGAACGCCTGTTCGAAGCACGGGAAGACGATTGGGGGAATACCCCGCTGTCCATTTTGGCGTCACTCGATTGCAGCACTGTTGAACCGGAAGAATATGCTCCGCGCCTGCTGGGTCAAAGTGTTCCAGAAATCGTCATGCATCTCTATGCAGCTTATGTCGGGACAGTCAACCGCTCACGACAACTTTGCTTCAATATCGTCGAAAATGTCCGGCAAAACAAACCGCAGCAGAATGCAGGCCTGATTCGGCAGATGGCACACAATACCGTCAGACTCTGTGCAGACGCCCTCTTTTCCGCATGGTCAATCGCCACCAATTCCTTTGGGCAGACGGAAAACCTGCGTGAAATTTCTCTTACCCGCCTTGAACCGCATGTGTTTCCCCTGGGAGGTGCGGGCGGATACCGTTTCCTTTCCTACCTGAAAAACACCGCCATCAATGCACAGATGCGGAAAATTCCACTGCAGCTCCGATTCGATGACCACATTCTGACGTATGACTCCGGATTAAGCTGGGGAAGTCACTATGAAGCGGAACTCATCTACTGGCTGCCGGAAAGCACATTTGCCGTATTTGAGGGCGCTCTTGGCCTGCATCCGGCTTCAACAAGTCCATCAGCAAAAGTCACAGTGCAGGTAATCAATCATGGGAAAGCGGTCGAGGTAATGCATTTTGACGAACAGACTCCAGCGCGGAATTTGAGCATTTCCCACCCCTGCGGCGATTTCGGCTTCAAAATCTCGTATCCGCCCGGAACCCCCCATCAAAACCTGATCCTGATAGCCGGCAATGCAACCCTGAAAAAATAGAAGCAGTCCGGGAACGAAAACCGATATTCTGGC
>JBAXYW010000043.1:0-15360 GCA_041670605.1 Lentisphaeria bacterium | reverse complement strand
TATACAAGTGTATAAACTGGTAAAATCGATGATTTTAAAAAAGCTACTTGGGGTGTTTTAAACCGCAAGTGGCTGAAATACAGAATATTAAATGTGATTTTCTTCAGGTTTTCCTGATTGTTGTGAGACGACGGAGAGTGTGCCTTGTACCCCCTACATGGTACCGGACATACATATTCAGCGCCAAAGAAAATCCCATGGAAATTGCCTATATCTCGGAATTTTTTAAAATATTTTGCAAGGCAAACTTGAAATTGAACCCGTAATGGTTTATAATAGGTACTATAATGGTACTATTAGCTAAAACTGACAGGAGCAGTAGCATGATGTCGGCTGACATTTGTATATCAGGCAAAGCACCTCGTTATGAGAGTATTGAGAAGATTTTGCGGCAACGCATTGAATCGGATTATTACAGCAGTACGGGTTTTTTACCTCAAGAAAGGGTGTTGGCGCAGGAATTCAAGGTCAGCCGAAACACTTTGCGGAGTGCCTTGCAGATTTTATCGGACAATCAGCTGATCTGTAAAGTCCAGGGGCGTGGTACCATGGTAAGGCGGAAGACGGATGAGCCGGGAGAATACGCCGTTTTAAATTGCGGCGGCAACAATTTATCCAGCTTTGTCATTATGATTTTGCATGAAATTGATCGGCATGCCAGTCTGCATTCCGGCTTCATCACCTATACTCAGTTGACCAGCGGCAGTGCCAGCGAATTGACGATTTTACAGCAACGTTTTTCCGGACAGCGGAATCTGAAAGGTATTCTGTTGATCGGAAATTGCAGCCGAAAATTTGTGTGCCAATTACAGAAGATTTTTTCTTTCCCGATGGTCTTGATTGGTGATCTTTGGCAGGAACGGGAGCGTAGCGAGGAATTAATTGTCTCTCAGGTAGTCGGGGATGATTATGCCAAGATGTACCAGGCGACTCGTTACCTGCTGCAACAAGGTGCCCGGCGTCTGGCTGCCATCGGCCAGCCACGTGAATTGATCTGGGGGAATGCTTATTATAATGGTTATCAAGACGCCTTTGCCGAGTTTGGCATTGACTTTCAACCGGAATATTATGAGGCGATCGACGACTATGGCAATCCCAGAGCTGTTTTTCATCGCGACCTGAGCAGTTACCTGCAACGCCTTTTTCAAACCCACCCGCGTCCGGATGGTTTGATTTTTCCCGCTGAATATTACAGTACGGTCAAATGGCTGGCAGACCAAAATGAGCTGGCGATTCCTGCAGAAATGCTGTTGGTCGGACGTTCGGTTGAATGCAGACGGCAGGATTTTCCCTGCGTTGCGACCAATCCGGAAGAAATGATTCGGGAAGCTTTCGACTTACTGAAACAAGAAGAAGAAAATAAAGGCCGAGTACGACAGCGCCGAGTCATTGTGCCTACTTGGCTGGCTGCCCAGCCGTCATAAACTCAAAACGAGGACAAGCTTGACAAGATTTTTCATTAACTACAAGCTGTTCAACCCTCATTCCACTGGAAATTTATTATGAAAAAAGCGCGTTTGGCCATGATTGGTCTGGGAGGTCTGGCCCAAAGCCAACATTTGCCCAACATCAAACAATCACAATTTGCGGAATTAAATGCTTTGTGTGACTTGGATCATGAACTGTTGCAACAATTGGGACAGAAATACCAGGTGCAAAAACAAACCGACGACTACCAACAATTGCTGAAAGACCCGGAGCTTGACGGGGTGGTGATTGCGACTCGAGAAGATACTCATGTAAGAATCACTTTGGAAGCCCTCAAAGCCGGCAAACACGTTTACGTCGAAAAACCGCTGGCCGAAGCTCCCGAAGAATGCCAAAAGGTGGTTGAGGCTCGGCAAAAAAGCGGCAAATGCGTCATTGTCGGTATGAATCGGCGTTGCGCACCAGCTTACACCCTGGCTCGAAAGCTGTTGCTGGAAAATGGCGGTGCTCGAAATCTGTTTTACCGCATCGCTGATACTTACAGCTTTAACTGGGGCAAACGCTTCGGAAACGGCAAAAGAATGTTGCATGAATTGTGTCATATCTTTGATATCATGCGTTTTTTCAGTAATAGTGAGGTCGAAGAAGTCTATTGCCGCAGTCAGCGCGATGATGACGAAAGCATCCTGCTGACTTTCAGCTCCGGTTGCACTGCCGTTATCCTCAGCAGCGGCTATGCTTCTCATACCGCTCCAAAAGAACACTTTGAAGCAGTTGCTGCTGCCGGTATGCTGATTGTTGAGGAGTTTGTTGAATTGCGCAGCTTCGGACTCCTGGATACCCCGGATCTGGTGCAATTTTTCCCGGGACACTCCCATCCGGATCACGATCAAAAACATGTTCAGCTTTTTGCTACCCAAGGCTATCCCGCCTTGCTGAAATTCCGCCAGGAACTGGCCGCTAAAATGGCCGATTCCAATCTGCCGGAAGTCGAACGAAATAAATTGCCACTGCTCAACTATTCTGTCGATAAAGGCTGGCAAGCCGCGATTGACCATTTTGCCGATATCATCCTTAATAACAGTGAACAATACGCCGCCTCCGAAATCGATGGAATGCGAGCCAGCGAAATTACCCGGGCAGCTCTGGAAAGCCGAAACAGCCGAAAACCAGTGCCAGTGAAACTGCAGCAATTGTAAAGAAGTCCATAACAAAAGAATCTGCCCTGAAACACACAGCTGAAACAGCGGAAAAGGAAAGGAACCAGAATGCAAAAACAACGAACCAAAAACCAGGCTTTCACCTTAATTGAACTCTTGGTCGTCATCGCCATCATCGCCATCCTGGCAAGCATGCTTTTGCCGGCCTTGTCTCGGGCAAGAGAGGCGGCCAATAAAATTCACTGTTTGTCGCAGCAGAAGCAAATTTCCTTGGCGATAGTTGCCTACGCCAATGAAAATGAGGATTATTTGCCGCCCGTGGTGACAGGACTTAAAGGAGGAACCGGGCCACATGATATGTATTGGCCGGATTTACTTTGTCCATATATCGGAGTTGTCGAAAAATTTTATGGTTTTATTAAAGGATACCGCTGGGACAAGAATATTTTTGATTGCAAATCCATTCAAAATACGGAAGAAAATTACGGAGTTTTAATGTCGTACATCCCAACGACCGGGGGTTGGACAGAACACTATAATTATGATGGAATCAAATACACAACCAGCGCAACAAAATACCCCCGCAGTTTTCTGAATTTGAAAAACCCTTCACGGACGGCTTTGTTGGCCGAGGCAAAAATCAATCAATATGGACGAACCAACGCCTTTTTTATTACTTCATCTGCAGAAGGCGGTACCTACTGGTATTTCAATCATCTGGTTGCTGCGCATAGCGGCGGTTCAAACTGGCTTTTTGCCGATGGCCATGCGAAATGGCGTAAATATGCCCCAACAAACAGCAAAACAGACGGAGAATTCACTCCAGCCTGGCAAGAAAGGTAATTGGCATGAAACAGCATATCATTATTCTTGCAGTTTGCCTTTGCAACCTTTTGTCAGCCTTCGAACTTGATATCCTGACCAGAGGTTCATACAGCTTTACCCCTGGAAAAATTTATTATTCCGAAACGGAAATTGTCAACCGGCTAATTACGGGAGTTTGGGCCAGCAAAGGTGAAACAAATGGTTATTATTCTATTTTTCCGGGGAAAACTGAATTTATTCCTTTGTTGTTTGACAATTTTACTGGTCGCAAGGTTGTTTATCAAAAAGCAGAAGGGGATTTGAGCATTGAGCATTATGTCAATGAAAATGGAATCATCTGTCTTTGGCATTTGCAACTTTCCCAAACGCCAGGCGGCGGTGGAGAGCTGGGGATTTTTCTTCCTGGCACTGCCTTAAAGGAAGAGAGTAAAGTATGGGTAAACCAAAAACAAACAGGCATATTTCGTAGCGATGCCAAAAACCAACAACATTTAGGCAGCCTCAGAAATTCAGGGAACATTATCATCGATGGGCAGTTCAAATATTGCATCAATATCAAAATTTTGACTCCAGAGCAAATTCATGGCGTTTTTGTCCAAAAATATCATGATGGCATCCGTATTATTGCTTCCTATAACTTCAGTAAAGCGGATCGCGAGATTCAATGGGCTCTCAGTCTTGGCATTGATAAAGCACTCGATATCCCAAATGAATTGTTGGCGGAACAAACAGACGCCAACACCAATAAAACGGCTCTTACTGAAATTCAGCAAAAACTGGATAAAAACAGCGATGGACTTAAAAACTTCGAGCTGACCCGCGAACTCTTTCCACTACGCATACCAAGTAAACACCAAAACCCCAAGTCCTTTGTGATGGTTGGAGAGAATATACGGATAACACTGCAGAAAAATGCACCTCAGGAAGCCAGTTATCAATGGTATTTGAAAAATGAAGTTGAGCAATTGATTGAGCATGGCACGTTGAATCTTGACAAAGAAACGGGGAAACATGATTTTGTCTTCACTTTGCAGAAAAATGGCTGTTACCGTTTAGAAGTCATTGACAGCCTAGGATGCAAACGGGAAGCACTTTTTGCCGTTTTTCCTCCTCTTCCGAAGCAACGCGTAGAAGATGGAATTCTTGGGGCGACTGGAGTACAAGATGGCCTGTTTGAACTCGCTGAAATTTGCGGGCTGAGCTGGCACCGCTGGCATTGCGGCTATGTTGACAGTAGAGCCAAACGAATCTTCCCTGATGATTTATTGAATACCGATCATTTGGAACACGGTTTGAGCATGGATAAACAGGCTGGGATGCAAACATTGGGAAGCCTGATGTCATATCAGGATATCAATGCCATGGATGATCAGCAATTCAAGGACTTCGTCCAGTGGTGGTCAGAAAAATATCTCCCATCTCTGGTCGGATATTTAAAAAACCGGGTTTACTATTATGAAGTTTTTAATGAACCATATTACACGTTCCGCCATCACACATTACGCTATGTCGAATTGCTGAAAACAAGCAATCAATGCATAAAACAGATTGATCCGGAAATCAAAACGGTTGGCGTTTGCGGCCCTCCTTTTTCCATGGGAGATAAGTTTTACAGAGAAATTTTTCAAGCTGGCGGTCTTAACCACATGGATGTCCTGTCGTTTCATCAATATTGCTTTTCGGACAAATTGGCCACAAATCAGGAAAAGTTATTTGAAAATTGGATTTTACATCTGAAAAAATTATGTGCTGAATATGGGCGGCCTGATCTGCCAATCTGGAATTCGGAAAGTTCAACCGGCTTAACTCCAAGTCTCTACCGGCTGCCGGAAAATTTACGCCGAATTCAAAAATCGGAAGAGGTTCTTAAAGTCTCTCAGTACGAACAGGCCGCGGTTTTTAGCCGGATTCTGACCATACACTATGCCTACAAGGTGAAATATTTTTTCCACTTGTTTGGTGCCAGTTCGGAATATTCCTGTCATATTACGGAATTTGATGGCAGTCCTTTACCAATAGCTGTCGCGATGGCCGCTGTCCACAGGCGTTTGGAAGGCGCTCAATTGACCCATCGGGATTCTCCGCATCCACGTCTGAAAATTTATCAATTCCGCAAGCCGGATAAATGGGTGGCGGCAATATGGCTGGAACAAATCCGTCAGAATGAACAAGCTTCGGTTCATTTGCCCGAATCGATCATTCAACCGGTTATTTATGACTTCATGGGCAATCCAGTTCAAGCAAATATCGGTGATTTACAAGTTGGAGCAGAACCAATCTTTATCGAATTTACGGGAGAAACGTTGCCCGGAGAAAAATGGCATGCTGTGGTGTTGGAAAACAGTGGAAGCGAAGGGAGTAATCTGCCATCCGGCGTTCAATTGGCTAAAGATCAGGATTGGGCCTCGTATTATTATCAAATTTCTCTCCGCAACATCGCCAATCGCAGCCTGGTGGATGAAATTGCCGGCGATCAGGCCGGTGGTTTCACCGATGAAGGCATCAATGATTTACGTAATTTGCCGCTCGGAAATATAAAAGTCAAGGATATTCCCTATAATATCATTACTGCTGAAGAAAATAACGGGCATTCAATTCTGGTCATGAATGGTTTTGAAAGACCCTATTTTCCCGCTTCAGTGACACTGCCTCTGCCTGAATTACCGCGCCTGGCAAAAATACATTTGCTGCATCTCTGTACTTATGCATATCAGCATCCTCCTGAAAAACCAGTCTACCGGCTCGAAATTATCTATGATGATAACAGTAGTGAAATTTTTCCCATGTTCCTAAATCGCGATATTGCCGATTGGTTTAGAACCAGCCCCGCAAATGTCGACGTTGCAATGATCTGCCAAAATGCTTTGCGTGAAGTGGCAATTTTTCATAAGGAAATCACCATTGGGAATTCCAGAGGAGCAATGACACGAGTAAAAGAATTACGCTTCACAACTGAAAATGGTGGAGCCATACCAGTAATTCTTGCCATAACAGGAGTCGTTTCAAACTAAAACCGTCAGCAAGCTGGCTTGTTTCTCAAACTGTCGTTAGGGCGAGGAAGCTAAACCGGTGCCGATTCCAGTCACCAGTACTCTTTCCGGCAAACCGGAATGGCGTTATTTACGTCTGTTTGAATGGGTCAACCCATATCCGGAAGATACCATTATTAACATTGATGCGCGTTCGCACAATCAGATAGCCAGTCCGATACTGCTGGCAATAAGCGGAGTCTATAGCCAATAACAATGGATAATGCCATGTCAACCTCAAGCTGCTCTCATCCCTTCATTGTCAACGATGATGCCAGTACTTTTTTATGCAATGCAGACGCTTGCGGCCCCGGCGAATTACGGCAATATCTGACGAATAAATATGCCAATCGTGAAATCAAGATGGTCGCCTTTTGTGCCGCCTTCGGTGCCGGAAATTGTTACTACAATACCAGGCAATGGAACCGTTTTATGGGACTTTGTGACCCGCTCAACGACTTTCTGGCGCATCGGGTACAGAATAATTTTGCTCTTTTCGACCAGGCCGGACTGGATTATTTTGGACACGCTATTCAAATTTTGCAGGAGCTAGGCATCAAGCGTTTGGCCAGTATCCGTATGAATGATTGTCATGCCAGTTTCAGTCCTTACTGCCGCAGTGCCTTCTGGTTGGCGCATCCGGAATACCGATTGGGTTCCGCTGCCAAGGCTGAATACTATGCTGCCGGTCTCAATTTCGCCCTGGCTCCGGTACGCCAGTTTTTTCTGGATCAGGTGCAGAAAATTATTGGGCTTTTTCCGGATTTGGATGGTATTGAGCTGGACTTTATGCGTAGTCCTTTTTTCTTTGCCGCTGGTTCGGAAGAGCAGCAAATACCTTTGATGAACGAACTGCTGTTGTCGATTCGGAACTTTTTGCGCAGCACCGGTCGCAATTATCAATTGGCCGTCAATGTTCCAGCAAGTCCCGATGCCTGCCGACTTTGCGGTCTGGATGTAATACATTGGGTCAAGCAAAATTGGGTCGACCGTCTTGCCGCCGGCTATTACCTGGCCAGTCCAGTCGTTCCGATGACCAGCTGGCGGCAACAACTTCCTGAATCTCTGCCACTTTATTGCTATACTAACTGCAGCCAGCAAAACAGTCAATACTTGAGCCTGGAAAATTATTACGCCATTGCCGCCAACAGCCTGGCTGGCGGAGCGGATGGCCTTTATCTGTTTAATTTCTGCTGCTACGACGAACTTTCCTTTATGATGCCTCAAGACCCGACGACAAGCCCATACCCAATGCCAGACTTTCCAGCTCGGGAGAATCTGCCGGATCTCGAAAAAACCCGTTCTATTCTAGGACAAAAACTGAGCAAAAATAAACTGGAGAAGGCAGATAAACATTTTCAATTTCTAATGTCACCACAATACCAACCTCATTTCCCACCCGGACCACAAACCTGGCTGAGACAGCAAGCAACCTTGAAAACTCAGTTTTATTGCCAGAATGGAGACCTGAATAAAATTCAAGCGGAACTGCAATGGATGCTTGTTGGGGTTACCCCGCAAGACCAATTTGAATACCGTTTGAATGATAACCCCTTACCCACCCAACGTTCACATTGTTTTAAAGGAAGAGATGTCAGACTACATCCGGAAAAGCTCCTGCCGTATTCCGCTTTTCATGCAATAATACCCAAAAATGTACTGCGTAATGGCGAAAACCAACTCGAATTGCAGTTGCTAAACGCAGAAGCAAACTTAAATTGCCCAATCGAACTGCGAGAATTGGAACTTAAAATAAAAGCAAAAAAGCGCTGACCTGAAAAATTGCCGTAAAGTAACTGAAACGGACGGCAGTCAAACAAAAATAATCATGAAACAAATCTTTGCTATTATTCTGATTCTGCTGGTACTGGCTTCATTTTATACTTGGAAAACTCAGCCGGAACGGCAAAGCGAACGACCTGTCATCAGCTGGAAAAGTGATCCGAACCCGCAACGCTACGAACAAATCGAACTATTCAACCAATGGTGCTTGGGAAATGGTCATGTCGATCAGCAAAAAAGACCTAAAATACTGCTGCAATTGGACGCTGCCAACAACCAGAGCAGCCTCATCCAGGCGGTCTCCGGCGTCGGCGGCGATATTATCGATGCGCAAGTGCAGCTCTTTGCGCCAATGGGCGTCTGCTGTGACATCAGTAAGCTCGCCGCCAACAGCAACTTCAGCTTGGATGACAGCTATCCCGGCGCCCGCACTCTCCTGAGCTGGCAAGGACGGCAATATGCTTATCCTTGCAATATTGCCGTCGCAGCTCTCTGGTTTAACTTGGATACCCTGGCTCAGTTCGGCATTGACTTTGTCCCGGAAGAATGGACCCCGGATGAATTTGAAGCCATTGGTCGACTCTTCGTTCAACGCGCAAATGCCGGACTTTCACGACAAGAGTTTTTCTTCTGCGGATCCCTTGACGGCAATACTTATATGCTGAATTGCATGGCACGTAGCCGAGGACTAGACCTTTTTAACGAAACCATGACCGCCGCCACTTGCAATGACCAGCGCTTTGTCGATGCGATGCAACGACTCTATAAGTGGACCTATGTCGATAAATTGGCTCCATGCGCCGCCGAGATGGCTTCCATGAATTCCGAAGCCGGATACGGCGGCGGAAACTTTTCGCAATTGCAATATGGCAAATTTGCTTCGATCTTGACTGGACGCTATGCCCTGATCCGTTTTCGTAGCTTTAACCGGAAAATTAACTTTGCAACCACACAGGTGCCAATGCATGGATTCAAAAATTTGATCATAAGCTCCCGTAGCGCCATCATGTACAAGGGAACCAAAAACCCGGAATTGACAAAATTGTTTTTCGAGTTTTTGGGCAGTAAAACCTATAATGACTATATCATCAAAGAAGCCGATGGATTACCGCCAAATCCGAAATACGCTTGCAACAACCCGGATTATCTGCAACCTCAAGGATATGAAAATGAAGGCCAAGCACATGCCAATGAATTAAAATGGGCCATGAATATCGCTTTGCCAGCACCTGCGTCTCCATACTGTAAAGCGACGGATAATAACTGGCTTGAATACGCCCTCAATAAATATTTTAACAACTTGGCTAGCGCCGAGCAAGTGCTCATAGAAGCCGAAAAACGATTCAACCAAGCGATCCGGGATAGCCTGGAAGCAAACCCGGAATTGCAAAAAAACTGGCAAAAACAACGGCAGATACAACAGAAAATCAATGACCGGAAAAAAACTGGCCAACTTATTCCCGTTCAGTGGATCAGTAATCCTTTCTATCTGAAATATTATCAGGAAACCGGCAGACTGTTAACCATGCCAGAAGAAAGACCCTAAACGCGTATGAAAATTAAAAGAGAAATCAAGGAAATTGCTGTGGGACTAGGCTTCCTGATGCCTAATATTCTGGGCTTCCTGGCTTTCACCACACTGCCACTGTTAATCAGCTTCTTCCTGGCGTTCAGCAACTGGAACCTCGAATTGCATAACTTTTTCCGGCCAGACGCAACTCCGCAATTCGTCGGACTCTATAACTTCCGAAAATTGTTCCAAGAACCGGATTTCTTCCGTTTTCTTGGTAATACTTTATTCCTCATGCTGGGAATCCCTTTCGGAATCGCCGGGAGCCTGGGCAGTGCTTTGCTGCTTAATCACAAGTTTCGAGGAGAGAATCGGCGCATCTGGGGCGTTGCTGTCGCAAGCTCCTGCCTGCTTTGTTCCTGCTTGTTGTTGATCATGCTGAATATGCCGGGCAGTACTACTCTGTTGCTGATCAGCGGCTTGTTCGCTGTCATCCTCCTGTTTGGCAGTATGGGAGGACAAACGGTTTACCGAACTCTTTTCTATTTCCCACATTTTACCGCCGGGGTGGCAACTTTTATTCTTTGGAAAAAACTTTATAGCCCGGAAAATGGACCGATTAATAATGCATTGCAACCAATACTTGACTGGATCAGCGCCGCCAGCGCGAATTTCTCGACTGCGAACGCTAATCTAATAAGCAACCTGTTGGTGCTGACCTTGTTGGTATGCAATGCACTCTTTATTCGACGAGCCTTGACACGATGGAGAGAGGGCGAAAGCGGCAACATCAGCCTCCTTGTTAGCCTGTTGCTACTTACCTTGCCAGCTTGGCTGGCTGGCCAGCAATTGCCGCTGCCCTGGCAACGCATGGTACTGCCGACCGGCGCAATCCTGACTTATCTGGCCGCCCTCTGGCAAGTGAAGCGAGGAAAAATATTCCTTGCAAAAGCCGATTATGCGCTTGCAGATGCTGTAATCTTCAGCAGCGCCATGCTCGTTTTCAGCTTTATGATGATCGGGCTGGTTATGCTGGTTGAACGATTGCCAGAAACTCAAGCAGGAGGACTGACGCCCCCTAAATGGCTGGTCGATTATTACTGGGCTAAACCTGCTCTCATGCTGATGGGACTCTGGGGAGCGCTTGGCTCTAATAATATGCTGCTTTACCTGGCCGGATTGTCCGGGATCTCACCGGAATTATATGAAGCCGCTGATATTGACGGTGCAAGTGACTGGCAACGTTTCTGGAATATAACTTGGCCGCAACTGGCGAACGTTACTTTCTTCATCCTCATTATGTCAGTCATCGGAGGCTTGCAAGGTGGCTTTGAAATGGCTCGCACCATGACGCAAGGCGGCCCGGCCGGGGCGACCACAACCTTGAGCTACTATATCTACAACCAAGGCTTCAATACCGGCAGACTGGCTTACGCTTCCGCAGTCTCATGGGTGCTCTTTCTGTTGGTGCTCATTGTCACTCTCTTTAACTGGAAATTCGGCAACCGATATACCAATGACTGATTGGGAATGATTACGATGTTTAAAATGTATACCATAAAAAAAGGACTGACTCTGCTGCTGCTCAACTTGCTACTGGCTATCGTTGCCTGCACTTTGATACTTCCTTTCACCTGGATGCTGCTTACTAGCCTGAAACGACTCGAAGAAGTCGGACTGAATGGCTGGCTGCCAGAAATCTTTCAATGGGAAAATTACCGCTCTGTCTTTACCTTGAAAGGCATTCAGTTCGGACGTTGGTACTGGAACAGCATTTTTGTCGCTGCTTGGGTTACCTTTCTACAGGTTTTTACCAGCAGCCTGGCAGCTTTCAGTTTCGCACGCCTTAAATGGCGCGGACGTGATACCATTTTTATGATGTACTTGGCTACCATGATGTTGCCTGGATTGGTCATGATGATTCCTAATTTTCAGAATATGATTCGTTTACAGCTGGTTAATAGTTATGCTGGACTGATCCTGCCGGGTGCTTTCTCCGCTTTCGGCACCTTCCTGATGCGGCAATTCATGATGAATATTCCCCAGTCGCTGGACGAAGCTGCCGAAATCGATGGCGCCAGCAAATGGCAGCTTTACTGGAATGTGATCATGCCATTGGCACGACCGGCCCTTGTCACCCTCACCATCTTTTCATTTATGGGTAATTATAACTCCATGTTTTGGCCTCTCGTCATGATGAAAAGCCCAGATAAATATACCCTGCCGATAGGAATGCTCGCTTTCGAATCTGCGCAGGGACAACAAACGAATTTGCTGATGGCTGCTGTCGCGATGAGCGTTATACCCATGATCGTTGTCTTTGTCTGCATGCAAAAACACCTGGTCAAAGGCATTATGCTCGGCGGAGTCAAAGGCTGAAAATTCAGGTCAACGAGGGTTTGAGAAAAAATCCGACAGTCATCCCATAGCGATGACAGCATGCGCATGGTTTAGGGGAAAAAAGCGTGGTTCAAAAAAACTGTTTCCGGGTAACATTTGTGCTGGCAAAGGACTCGTCGCCACTGGACAAGCTGGAATACAAAGTGTAACTTTGTTTTGAACCACTCAAAAAGCGTAACCTGTCCTCTTTGTTAGTCCTGGGAGGGTGGTTTCATCGTGCACATGCATTCAGAAGATTGCGAATACATGAAATTGCAGATATTCGATCTTCCAAACAGTTGAGTTGGAAAAGAAATTTTCGGGTGTTTTTCACCCAATAACGAAGTATCAAAATTGCTGAAAATATTTAGAAAGGGATTGTTGTGAACAAAACGAAAATATTTGCCTTTCCACTGGAACGGGTGCATTGCGGAGTGCCTATGGCCAATGGGAATTTCGGCGTGTTGCTTTGGGGTGAAAAAACGCTGAATATTACCGTCAATCGTTCCGATTTTTGGGATCATCGTAACGGTGAATTGCTCTCTCCACGTTGCTCATACCGGCGCTTGACGGAATATGCCGCTAAACATGGCTATGGTTCCGATTTGAGCGACTTGTTGAGTGAGGAGACCTTACAACCGCTTTCTTTGCGGCCAATGCGCTTGCCAGTCGGACGCTTTGAATTCAGTTTTGCCCCCGGGGTCATCCCAAGGCTGGCGCATTTGGATTACCAGGCAGGAACTGTGACCATAGAATTGAACGACGGCGCGGAATTAACGATCGATTTACTGCTTCGGTACCATGAATTGACAATCATGGATAGCAATCAAGCGATCAAGGGCTGTCAATTCCGATCCCTGTGGGAATTTCCGCGTAGTCGTGATTTTCTGGCCGAACGCGGATACTGCGCCCCGGAATTGCGGCCCATGGGCGCAATCATTCGCCCGCCCGCCGACCCGCCTTTGGAAATTCAAGCGCAACAAAGTGGCGAGGTCTGGCGGATTTTTACCGATAAGGAAGCAACGTTTGACCGGCAGGCGGAGATTGCGTTCACCCATGACTGGTGGCGGCATTTCTGGCGGGATATTCCGGAATTCAATACTCCGGAGCCATGGATTGAGGAGTTGTTCCGCTATCAGGTCTATCGGTTTGCCGCTGCCACTCATCCATTGGGTTATGCCGCTGGACTTCAGGGACCTTGGCATGAAGAGTATCAAAATGCACAATGGGGCGGAGACTATCATTTCAATGTCAACGTACAAATGCTGTATACTCCGGCGTTCGCATTGGGCAAAGCGGAACATCTCCTGCCGCTTTTTGATATGTTGGAATCACCAGAGTTCCAGAAGAGTTTGCGTCATAATGCCAAAGCATTGTTCGGTATTGAAGACGGACTCTGGTTTACTCATGCTACCGATGACCGCGGACGGCAATGCGGATGGTTGAGCACCGGCTCCTCACTCGACCCTGCCTGCGGCGCCTGGACGGCTCTGCTGTATTATTACTATTGGCGCTATACCGGCGATAAAAAGTTTCTGGCGGACCGCGCTTTCCCCTTTATTTGCGGAGTAACAAAAGCATTTGCGGCGTTGCGCGACTCCGACGGCAATCTTCCGCTGGCGATCTCCGCCGAATATGCTTCCAGCAATCCCGGCACCCCGATCGCTGGACGCAATCCGTCTTATCAGTTGGCGGCATTGCGCAAAATGGCGGCGATTTTGCTTGAGTTGGCTCAAGTTCTCGGACGCGAAGCCGAACCCTTATGGCGCGATATCCTGGAAAAAACGCCGCATTTCACCGTGATTTCCGGAAAAGATCGTTATGGCGCCCGCCAGATGGAACCGCACATCGCCATCTGGGAAGGACAGGATTTGGATCAATGTCACCGACATCATTCCCATCTGGGGGCAATCTATCCTTTCGATACACTGCCGGAGCCCTTAACCGAGGACATGGCGGAAATCATCGATAATTCGCTGGATCATTGGATCGGCAAAGGTTTCGGCGAGTGGAGCGAGTGGTGCATGATGTGGGCGGTGATGATCTATTGCCGTTCCGGTTTTACAGAGGCTCCTCGGATCATGCTGGAAATGTGGAGGGAACTATATGTCAATGAAGGTGATGCGGTGGTTTATCTGCCGCGCAACCGGGGCATTGTCGCGCATCGCCGGCATGATTTGGTGCTGGATAAGCGAGATCACGAAGTGATGCAGTTGGACGGAACTGGCGGTTTTATCAGCGCGGTTCTGGAGATGTTTGTCTTGATAAAAGGAACAGAGATACGTCTGTTCCAAGGGATTCCAGCCGCCTGGCGTCATAAGGTGACCTTTCGTAATATCCATTTGCCAGATGGCCTGACTTTGGACTATGATGGTAAAGAATTGCAACTTCGCGGTCCTGCCGGCAGCCGGCAGCTAGTGGTGATTGATGGTAAAACTCGAGAATTATCGACCAGGTGACCGTCATATTAAAGCAAAGAGACTCGAAAAGTAGCTGATGAATTTGCACTTGCCATACGTTTTTAGAATAAAATTTTACTAATAGTTGACTCCGCAAGATTGCCGCCGCAGGAGTTGAAAAGGGAGGGCAGTAATAGCTCCTATAAAATCTTGATTGCCTCCGCTACAACTTCCTTTGGGACTGCTGGGGTGTCGGGATTGAAAAATTGAAAAATAAGATTATAGTATATGCATCATCGCAACCCCGTGGTGTAATGGTAGCACAACTGGTTTTGGTCCAGTTAGTCCAGGTTCGAATCCTAGCGGGGTTGCCATTTTTATTTTAAATGCCAGAGAAGATTATTCATGCTCATTCTGGTAGCCCGACTGCAGACGATATTTTATTTAGTGATAGTGAATTGCAACGTGAGGCAATTCGTTTAAAATCACGAAGGTGCAGAAAACTTGCCTTTTTCCAAAAGAGCGAAAGTCCCTTTGTTTTTGTCATGCGTCTCAAAACGGGCGTGAGCTATGGAGCGCCGGCGTCCTTGCCCATCCGCGCTAACTTAACCTAAAAAAAATGAAGTTTTGAGTACATTCATTACATAGACCCCGTCCAAAAAGATTTTTGCTTTTTTTCAAGGAAAAAGCCTATACGCGCGTGCGCGCGCGTGAAAAAAAGTGCACTTGGAGTATATTTTACATTATCCCAAAAAAACAGCGTAAAAACACATCCAAGGGCACATCATGAAATTTAATCCACAAAACTTTGAACGCAACCTTTTCTTCGAAAATTCAAACACTGACAC
>JBAXYW010000042.1:0-15367 GCA_041670605.1 Lentisphaeria bacterium | reverse complement strand
TTTAATCTTGGGCGACGCCAATATCGTAGGTGATGAGCGTTGGCCGGAGCCGGAGTTGGGGCAGCGGGACATGTTTTCCGGACAGGATGATGTACTTGAGCCCGGCGAGTTGTAAGTTTCGACGGAGAGACGAAGATATGGTAGAAAGTCCTTCTCAATCTCAGTCCAGCGGGTTTATCTGGCGCTTTTGTCTGTTGCAGACGATCCCGATTGCCAGCGCATACCTTTTTCTGGGGATGGCGTTCGGGATTTACATGACCGAGGCCGGCTGGCATCCCGGCTGGGTTTTGACGACCAGCATGGTCGTTTACGCCGGCTCCCTGCAGTTTGTCCTGGTCGCCTTGCTGGCTTCCGGAGCCTCTTTCCTGACCGTTGCCCTGATGACTCTGTTCATCAATACCAGACACCTTTTTTATGGCATCGGCTTTATTGAGCCGTTCCGTAAAATGGGCTGGAAATACCCATATATGATTTTTGCCCTCACGGACGAAACGTACTCGCTGCTTTGTTCGGTGCCGGTGCCGGAGGGCATCGACCGCCGAAAGGTGTATTTCCGCATTGCTGTTCTTGATCACGGATATTGGCTCTGCGGGTCGCTGGCCGGTGCTTTGCTCGGCAGAGCTGTGCCAATTGATTTCGCTGGCATTGAATTTTCCATGACGGCGTTGTTTGTGATTATTTTTCTGAACCAATGGAAGCAATGCCGGAGCCATCTTCCGGCCGTCACCGGTCTGTGCTTCGGCGTCTTTTTTCTGATTCTCCTGGGGCCGGACGCTTTTTTGCTGCCGACGCTGGGAGCTACTGTCGGTCTGTTGTTGGTGCTGCGGCAGAAAGTCGTTGCTGCAGAAAGCGAGGCCGCTCGTGGATAAACATGTTTACACTGCGTTCGTTATTTTGCTGGCGGGGGGCGTGACCATTTTTCTGCGTGCTTGTCCTTTCCTGTTGTTTGGCCGGCGACAAGCGCTGCCGTCATACGTGGCCTTTTTGGGCAACTATCTACCGCCGGCAATCATGGCGGTTTTGCTTGTCTACTGCCTGAAGGGGATCCGGTTTAATAGTTATCCGTATGGCCTCGCGGAGTGTTTGTCGGTGGCGCTAGTGGTGGCTTTGCATCTCTGGAAAAGCAATTCGTTACTCAGTATTGGAGCCGGAACGGGCTGCTACATGATTTTGATCAGAACGGTGTTTGCGTGCGGGTGAGGCCGCGACCTGAGTGCGGTTGCGCTCAGCCACAGCCGGATAAGCTTGCCCATGTCGCTGCTCGGATGTGTCGGCAACAGCAACTAGAGTTCCCGTCTGAATTTTTATACCACATGAAATTGTAACGTGAAAAATTGCGTTTTTTTATGCCATATTGTGGCATGCTCTTGTCGTTTTCCAATGATTCTGTACACTATATTTTTCTGATAAGGAGACCGTAATGGGTTGCATACTGATAACACCGAGAAAACAGAGCTACCCGGGTTGTGTGGTATGGAATAAATCAAGGCGTGTTGAAAGCACGGCAAACCCGGTTCGTGACACGATGTATTTTGGACTTGCAGTAAACAATGGGACTGAACTACTGAAAAACGCCATGCTGAAAGAACTGACAGCAGAGATGAAATCTGCCTTTGCCAGCAAGGGTGTGACAGTCTCCAGGCAGGCCGCATTGTCTCGTGGTTCAAGCCCCATACGTCTCCCCCGTATTCCGCTTGATACAATGGCAAAACAAGATGAGAAGCAAGTCGCGCCTCAAACGCTAAAACGTAGCGGTCGTCCGGCGGAAAAATAATGCCGGGAAAAGGCATTGCGGAACGACTCATTAATGTTACATTATCGACATTGTTTTTTGAGTGAAATAATTACTGGGAAAACGACAAGTATTAAGTAAAGAATCATTTAACCGATTTTTAAAAGGAGGATAAGTTATTATGGCGTGGGGAATGAAGAATCTTTTGATCTGTCTTTTTGGCTCTTCGATTATGGAAGGGCGCATTGGCGTTCAGGATCCGAACGACAGGTGGTACAACCTTTTCCAGCGTCTGCTGTCTCAGGCTCATCCCGACACTTGTTTCCCGATCATCAACAGCGCGGTGGGGGGGGAATCGACGCGGGAGGTTATGAATCGTTTTGATCGTGACATCCTGCCGTACAGCCCGGACTTCTGCCTGTTCATGGTCGGCGGCAACAACCACGACTGCATGAACCCGCACCGTATCCTTGCCGAAGGCGAAATTCAGTGTCTTCTGGAAAACTTTGTGTCGCGACTGCCGGTGAAAACCAAGCCTGTTGGGGTTGTGATCAATCCTGTGGTGGACGAATGGCACTTCGTCACCAAGCATCCAGCCTTCAAGGAGCACCTGGAATCTTTCAACGGCAGTCTTGACGCCAGCCTGAATCCAGACCGGGACATCGCTCGCGCCTTCTTCATCCAACACGGCTGGCCGTATCTTGACCTCTACGCCCTGATGGTGGCCAATCCCAAAAACTATGTTCTGCCCGAAGACGGTATTCATATGAACAAAGCCGGGCATACTTTGTTCGCCGAAGAGATGTTCAAGCTTGTGAATCGCCTGCTGTAAAGTGCGCGAAAAGAAAGTACTGATCATGATAGTATCCATAATCGAGAAGAGCTGGTTTTTCATATAATGCAAGTAGAATTTTGGACTGCACTATAAACACCGAAAAGTAAAGCAAGGAACTGTAAATGCCAAAACCGATCATTATTCCAACCCCTCAACACAGTGAATTCAGTGGGCAGGAACTGGAATTTGAGAGCTTTCGGATTGAATATGGCGAGTTGGCAGCGCCTTATGCTTTGGAACTGTTGCAACCTTTCTGCGACGAAGCGGCGCCGGCATTATTGGTGCTGGAAGGATTGTCACACCCGAATTCGCAGGCTTATGAAATTATCATCCGTTCCAGGCAGGTCAGCATCCGAGCAGCCGAACCAAACGCTTTTATTTATGCTGTCAGCACCCTGCTGCAAATGCTACCCCGAACGAAAGGGAAATTCCTTTTGCCGGAAGGCAGAATTCTCGATTACCCTCAATTTAAGTATCGGGGCGTCAATTGGAATCTGCTGGTTGAATGCAGGGGCTGGAGCCAGGATAGCGGGGAGGGCGAACAAGCTCTGTTGGCTAACTTTTACAATGGTTTGGATCTGCTGGCCTTTTTTAAACTGAATGCAGTTTTTGTCGATGGCGTTGGCTGGAACCCGGAACGCTTTTCAGGGTATGCAAAATTGATGCGTACTCTGAATCAACAAGCCCGACGCCGGGGCATCAAATTGATGTTCAGCGGCTACAATGCCGGCTATGGGGCTCAATGGCAAGATTCTGACGGGCCGGTTTTTCGTAATCAGCACAGTTATCCGGATGGGGCAATCTATGGCTGCCTGGGATCGGAAATGGCATCAGCTGTAGCTGGAACGATGGGGACTTGCCTGAGCAACCAGGCGCTCAAACGTGCCAAACAACAGAATCTGATTGAATTTGTGCGGGCGGTAGAGCCCGGGATGCTTTATATCCATGGTTTGGATATTTCTTCACAGGCCCAGGCCATAAGCTCCTGGACAGCGCGCTGTCCGCGATGCCGGCAACGCTGGCCTAATGATGAGATCAATGCCGCTGACGGTATGGCCGGCGCTTTTGCTGCTTTTTATGATGAGTTATACGAAGCCATCTGCGAAGTCAAAAATTCTTCGAGCGGCTATCAGGCAGCTCGGGATTGTGTTGTTAATATGGTAAGCCCGAACTACAGCAGCCACACTGAAAACGATGCCGAATGGCAATATCATCTGGAGTATTTTTACGTTCTGGCAAGTTGTCTGCACCATCAGGAAATCCAGCTGATGCTGCGAGAACAGTTTTTTGGCGAACAAACTGGCTTGCCAAGATTTGAACAACTGCGCCAGGCCGTCGGCAAAAATTGCCAATTATCGGTGGTCTATTTTTCCTCCGGCTCAGGATTTTATAACAATCTGCCGGTCACCGCGGATGCAGCCTGCATCCGATATTTCACGGCTATGGACTCGGTTATCGCGGGCAGTGGCAATGCCTTTCAGGAAGCTCGACAAGCGATACTGGCTGAATATCTCTGGAATCCTACCGGCTCCAACTATCCGATTGAATTGCCCAGCCAAAGCAACTCGCAGGAATTTCTTCCCTATTATTATGATTTATGCCATGGCAGAGTGCAGCCGGCAACGGTTTTCGGTCCAACGGGACTTTTGGAACAAGTCTGTACGCTTTTGTATGGCGTCGCTGCCGGCCCGCTGGTGGCATCCGCTCAGCGTCCGGAAGCACAGAGCTGTTTCGCTCCAGAGCAATATCAGAAACCAAGTTCTCTAGCAGCTCTTTTCCCTTTGCACCATGAGCTTTTGCCAGGTTTTTGTTTTTCCGTTTTTACAAAGATCAGTCGTTTCAAAACGCTATGGCGTCCCGATTTGAACGAAGAGGCGTTGGAATTTGCCGGCAAATATGCCGCTTTGTTACCCCGGCTGGCAGAAATCAGTCGGCAGGCATCCGTTCATTTTCGGCAAGCCGTTTTTCTTTGTGACTCTCCCTTGCCCTTTTCCCCGGAACACCGGAGAGCACATCTGGAGCGTTTGGCTGAAACTTGCATACAAGGAGCATCTCTGCTGGAATTTACACAGGCTTGGCTGAGTATTCTGGCCAGCGCATGGAAGCAACAGCAACAAAAAGAAGTGCTTGCCGGTCAGCAAATCGCAGTGCAAATCGAGGAACTGTTGCAACAATTAACGCAGTATGCAATACCACTGCAAAGCAGGACGGTCAAGGTCATCGATCCCAGTGGCGCCGATGTCGGCCAAGCCTTGCGAACCATTGAATTCATCAAGCAAGACTTGAAGAATATCCTTGTAACAATGTCAAACGGCCTCTACCAGGAAAATAAAGGTGTTAACTGGTGGTAGTGCTACCCCCTCTTTCGAACCTGCCATATTTGAATTATTTTCCCCCGGTGTTTGGAGCAGGAACTCTCTTTTCTTGATTTTAGCCCAAAGCGTCTTTTTGCAGCAGGATATTGCTGCAAAAAGACGCTTTGCTCACGGCGGCGCGGAAATTATTTTCTGATCAGAGAGGCGCTGATCGACTCGATTTTGGCATCTGTGGCTTGAAAATAGATATATCCTTGCTGATACGGTTCGAGTTGGGTTTCGAATTTCAGAGCGGCTGGTGATTCCGGCAACGGAGCCTCCAGCAGCGTGGTCTTGATTTCATGTCCGAAGGGACGTTGATCGTCTGGTTTCCGAATGCAGGTGCTGATCCAGGCGCTGATTGTGCCCTTTCCCGAAACCATGATTTCACCCTTCAGGGTACGCGGACCATCTTGCTCCGGACCGAGCTGAAGCCAGGCTAAAACCGTGCCTTTGAGGTGAATGACATTTTTATTATTATCTCCTCGGAGCAATTCAACATTGCTGCCGCTCCAAGATTTAGGGAATTCAGCAGAGAGAATGCCGTTCTGATCTTCTTTGACGGGTTCGAGAATCGCAAAATTCCCGTTGGGGATCACATTATAGCCGACCACTGCGCGGCGGAACAAGGTTTGTTCATGCGGGGGAGTCGCATCCAAAGAAGAGCTTTCATCCGCCTGCGGAGGCTGCAGATTATGGCAGTTGCGATAAAAATGGAATCGCCAGACTTCGCCGTCAAGTATTTTTTCTTTCTGCATGGGGTTCACCGGGACGCGCATTTCGATGACATAACGATCCTCCAAAACGCTGGTTTTGAGTTCGGTTTTGGAAGCAAAATCCACGATTCGGAGTTTGGCATCATAAAGCGTTCCGATGCTGTTGACGATCAGCTGGTAGTAATCTTCTCCGGGGGGCATGATAAAGGTTTCGATGGAATCATCTTCCCAGACATTGCCATCGCTGTCGCGGGCTTCGGCCCGGAGTTTTCCCCAGGCATGTTCAGTCATTGCTTCAATACCGATATACCAGTTGTCGCTGTCGTAAAGGATGCGGATGCGGGTTTCTTCGGTGGGGGCTTCGCCGGTACGGGTGTTTTTGAAGCCCGTGACAAAGGGAGCTTGGCGCCAGGATTCTTCGGAAAGCTGGCCATCGATAAGCAACTCTCCCTGGAGCTTGGTAATCGGGATATCATTCTGAGCGGACATCGATTTGAGCATGATGTCTGATTCAGTGATCCAAAAATCCTGCAAAGCCTGCCGGTCATTGGCGATGCGTTTCAGCAGTATGGGATCGTTCTCGGCCATTTTTTCCGCTTCCCCGAGGTAGCCCAACAAGCGTTCCTTTGCACCGGGGACAGTGAGGCAGTACGCATAGCGTTTGGGGCCGCCATAAAGGGCATGCCCAGGGGCGGTCTCCCACAATTCACGGCGTAACTGCTGATATTTGAGCATGGGAGCGGAGGCAATGCCATAGTAGACCAGGTAGGTATCTTGCATGAGCTGATCGATATCCAGGTCGGCGTTCCAGAAGAGTTTGCCGGCGGCGTAATACAGCTGCCAGTTCAGCAGGGGATACTGGGATTCAGAGCTGGTACAATCTTCAATCCAAGTATCCAGCTTGATGCTGTGATAATATTTCATATCCTTTGCCAGGATGTATTCCAATGGGGTGTAGGGTACTTTGCCGCTGCAGTAATAGTCAAAAATGCCGAGTTTAGTGCCCAGTTGACGCCATTGGTCAAGCTGCTGGATGAAGCGGCGGTTGCATTCGGCGTTGGCATCTGCAAAGGCATGCACATAACAGCGTTGGTGCGGGCAATAGATGCCAATCATACGGGGGTCATAGCGAAAGTCCTTGAAATCCGGGAAAGGTCGAAATTGAGAATACATATCATAATGGAGTTTGGCCTGCGGATTTTGTTTCAGGACAGCTTCAGAAATCAGGCGGGTAAAGGCGTGAGCCAGATTCGTGTAGCTGAATTTACCATTTTCGCCGGTTCCCATACGGATGCACTCTGGGCAGCTGCACCAGCCATCGGTGGAATCATGGTAGCTGATCGAAAAAGAGGCGCCATAGGCGCAGTGATTGACAATATGGTCAATGACCATTTTCTGAACTATGGGGTTGGCCAGACAACGTTGTGAGCGCGATTCACAAACACGTTTGCCATCTTTTAGCGGGAAGAGTTCGGGATGTTCAGCGAACAATTTTGAGGGGATGGCTTGTTCGAAGGTAAGGTGGCCGCCACCGCTGATAAGTCTGTTTCCACAGGCGGCATGATCAAGCTTTTCGCGGCTGAGATCCGAATAAGCGTGATTGATATTCCAGACGAATTTATTGCGGGTCAGCCAAGTCTCATAAGCTTCAATTTTCCAGGGTGCGACAGAGCCAGACCAGGCGCTGATAATGCGGTTGGGCAGCCAGGGTTGACGGAAAACGTCGATTTCATCAAGAGTGATGGTTTTCGTTTTGGGGCAATGCTCGCCTTCTTCACCGGCATGAAACCAACGCACGCCGAGGTATTCTTCAATGAAGGTCAAGGTTCCGTAGAGGACTGCTTGAGGAGTTTTGCCGGCAATCCAAATCATTTTTCCATTACGGTTCCCGGTTTTTAGATAAAAGGCTTCCGGATTATCCGTTTGGTCAAGCTTTTTCTGGATGTCCTCCGGCAGCAAATGCCGGCCATTTTCTAGAACGATGGGCAGGATTTCGACAGTCTCTGGAGTATCGCTGTTGGCTCTCCAGTAGGCGCCGGGATAGGTCGTCCGTTTCACCCAGGCTCCGGAGATCTTCTTTAGATAATTCTGCAATTCGCTTACGGCTTGGAATTCCTGGGACGTCGGGGTAGGGTTGGCTTGGATGCGGGCGTTGGCTTTCCCTTCAATGGTCAGGGTGTATTGGTCGGCCTTCAGACCGACAGAGAAAAGGGACGTTAGCAGGCAGGCAATGGGTAGAAATCTGTGCATAACTGGAAAACTCCAATGGTTTTGAACTGAAAGCGGTTTTGTTTCTCTTTTTAATTGCATCAATACATTTTAAATTGACTCCAACCATTTTTGCTGGTGAAGGGAATGGAGGAGGTTTTCGTGCCGGTTTGTCCGAGAGCGCCAGCGGCAGCCGGCAGATCCCAAGTCGTTCCATAGGGATTCGTCAGGTTGCTAACAGCAAGGCTGTCGGAATGTCCATCGGCGAAGAGGATATTCAGGTTGCGGCCATGGCGGGGCATGGCTTGATAAAGGGCAGTGGCACTGTAGTAGCTGTAGACGAGGGCATTAACAAAACCACCCTTGTTATCCATAGTTACATATTGACGGGAAGGGGAGACACACTGCTGAATATTGGCTCTGTTGGTGCCCCAGCTGAGCACCATATAGTTGTAGCCGTAGCCATGGCCATGGTCATAAAGGTGATTTGTGGCAAATTCCACCCGTGGATCGGAAGGAGAGACCGAACAGACAAAAACCCCGACATCCATATATTGGAGTGATTTTGACCGCTGGGTTCCGGTCATGTTGGAATTGCTGGTCATTCCCCATACCCAAGACTGACCGAACAATGAATATGAAGGAAAATAGCCATTAAAATCATCATTATAGAAAAAGAAACAAATCCCTTGCTGTTTCAGGTTGCTCAAACAGCGAATTTGACGGGCCTTCTCCCTGGCTTTGCCCAAAGCGGGTAAAAGCATGGAGGCCAAGATGGCGATAATCGCAATCACGACGAGCAATTCAATGAGAGTAAAGCCACGGCGGCTATCAGAAAATTTACTTTTCATTATGTTTTTTCTTTCGTTGTTGTTGTTCTTTTAGCTGCATCCATTTTCTCCGATGGGAAGTTTAAAGGGATTACCTATGAAATTGAATTTAACGAACCAATGGAACAATACAAATGT
The DNA here is from genome assembly GCA_041670605.1 of Lentisphaeria bacterium. Classification (GTDB taxonomy): domain Bacteria; phylum Verrucomicrobiota; class Lentisphaeria; order Oligosphaerales; family Oligosphaeraceae; genus JAQVUB01. The sequence continues at coordinate 6,554 of JBAXYW010000042.1, read as the reverse complement.
TCCGAGGCGGAATTTTGTCCACAGCGTCTGCCACTGTTTGGATATTCACGGATTGTGGCGGTTTCAATTGTGGTTCAGGGTGCAGGAGACATTTTGAACGGTTTTGTCCAATCCATCAATATAGAAGATCATGTGGGCTTCGTCCAGCAGATAAGGAACTTTGAAGTAATAATCCTGGAATCCCTCGCTCAGGGGGAATTTCTCGAGCTGGAGGTGGCGGTGATTGCTGCGCGGCTGATACCCCTGCCAAGACCAAGTGCGGGCGGAAATGCTTCCTTTGCCGCAGGCACGAACAACGAAGATGTATTGGGATTCCGGAGCTTGTTCTTTCGGGACGGGGACTCCGGTAAAGAGGGTTCCGGAGGTCCAGACTTTGCTTCCCTGACTGCTGGTTTCGACTCGAAAATGTTCAAGCGAGCGCCCGGCGAGTTCCCAATGTTTAGGAAAATCCGTTGCTTTGCCTGGAGTCCATTCCTGTGGCTGCAATTCAGCAAAATTTCCGTTTTGGATTAGGTTTTTTCCAAAGACAAGGAGTCGGAATCGATCGGTCTGAAAGGGGCGGACGCCATCGAAGGAACTCCATTCGGAAGAGTTGGGCGGCTGCAAATTGGTCACGGTGCGCATAACATGGAATTGCCAAGGCCGAAAGTCGATTTTTGCCCGCATGGGTGCCAGCGGGATTTTGATTTCGTAAAAATAGCTTTGTTTCTCAAAGCCAACGCAGACTTCAGCCTGACTGTCGAAATTTCGATCTCCTGAGTTGCCATAAACAGCAGCATCATAAAAAACACCCTTGGTATTGATGACGAAGTGGAAGAATTGTCCATCCAGATCCGGGGGAGCAATCTGGATTTCAATCGAATCGTCCTCCCAAACGGCGCCATCGCGGCTCTTGGCCTCAGCCTTGACCGGGCTCCATGCGTTTTTATTTTCAGCATTGATAGCCAAATAAAGATGTTCATCATCATAAGCGACCCGAACCATCGTTTTTTCGCTTGCCTCCTTCTGAATTTCAGGAACAAAAAAACCCTCGATCGGCTGGGCTTTAAGCCAAGTCTGTTCGTTGAACTGGCTGTCGATTTGGATTGGGTCGAGCACGGGTTGCGGCTGCAGGTCTTTGTTTTGCAAACGCTGCTGACGCAATTTTTCGGCGGGTTCCTGCCAAAAGACTTTCAGACAATGGCGATCGAAAGCGATGCGCTGCTTTAAAATATCGGAATCCGCAAGTTGTTCGGCTTCTGCGAGCAGCTCGAGTAATTGCGGTTCGCTGCCGGGGGTATTGAGACAGGATGCCGTTCGTTCGGGGCCATTGATCACGCAATGTCCCGGGGCATTCTTCCAAAGTTGTTGGCGGAGTGCGTGGTATTGCTGCATTGCAGGGGCGGCTTTGCCGTAATATTTTTGGTAAGCATCTTGCAATATATCCTCGAGCTGGAGAGAGCTATCCCAAAGTAATTTAGCGGAGACATAATGGCTTTGCCAGTTGGAGCGCATCAGGATTTCGCGGTTCGGGTTATCTCCCCAGGAGTTGCCTTCGCCAGTAAGTGTTTCGTCGGTCCATTTGACCATTCCCAGCTGGTGGAAAGTTTTCAGATCCGAAGCGACGACTTCTTCGAAAGGGGCGTAATAACAGCGGGAATCGTAACGATAATCATAAAAGCCCAGTTTGGCGCAGCGGCCTTTCCAATCGATAAGTTCCTGAAAAAATTTACGATTGCAGGGTTCATCGGCATTGAAGGGATGAGCGTAGCAACGTTGGTGCGCGGCATACAGAACATAGGAATTGGGGGATGGGTAGTGAATTGAAGGATTTTCGGGAACGGGACGGTAATTCCAATAAGCAAAAAATTCCAGATTCGCCTGCGGAAATTCGAGTAGAATCTGATCCGCGATTTTCTGGAAGAAGAGATGGAACAGATTGGAGTATGAGAACGTTTCATTGAATGTCCCCATTTGTTGACAAAGGGGGCATTCGCAGAAGGCTTTGCTGTCGTCTTCGCCGATAAAGACGCCGATGCTATTCGGGTTGTTGCGGAAACTTTGAAGATAATACTCCGCGCTGCGTCGGATCACCTCGGGGTTTGCGAGGCAGCGGTTGACCCGCCCTTCCCAACGACGTTGTCCGTTTTGCAGGGCGAACAATTCCGGTTGCGCTTCAAAGAGTTCTTTCGGGACGGCTTGACGAAAGAATTCATGGCCGCCGACATGCTGGAGGGCGCCAAGAGCTTGGCGATATTCTTGTTTTTCGAGATCGCTCATTCCGGGAAGTTGCCAGGAATGCGGTCCGTTGCTGTAAAGTTTATTCCTGGCCATCCAGTCATAGCTGCTGCGGAAGTTTTTGGAAGTGCCGCAAATATTGAATTCGCGGAATTGAAAATGGGCTGTCTGACAGTCATCGATAGCTGGCAGGCTAATGGAATCCATGCGGGGGTAATATTCGCCGAGCTCACCGGGATAAAACCAACGCACGCCGAGATATTTCTCGATGAATTCATAGGTGCCGGCCAAAGCGGCGAAGGAGCGGTTCCCGATGATGTACAAGACGGATTCGGTACTGAACAGATAAAAAGTATCGTTCTGCAAATCAGCGCGAAAAACCGACTGGATTTTTTCCGGGAGTTTCTCCAGTCGATCCGGGGTGCCGATCAGGATGGTTTTAGAGGCAATTTCCGGCACTTCAGCCCCGCTGATTTTTTTCAAATACGAAATCAATTCCTGTTGCGCCAGGCGCTCTGAAGGAGTCGGATGTTCCGGAAGCTTGATGGCGACCAGTCCCTTGTTTTCGCGAACCAGTTCAAACGAGTCGGCAACGGACAAGACGCAACTGCATAAAAAAAGAGCCGAGCAGAAAAAGAAGATACGCATGCTTTCTCCAAAAAAATAATTGGAATGTGAAAACAATCCCCCCCCAATCCGTTTTTTTTAGCTTTCTAAGGCCTTCAGTTGCGGAGAGGGGGGGGGGCGGAATGGAAGATTCAAACCACAACCCGGAGACTTTCTGAAGATGTTCCGGGTCAGCCTGCGGAAATAGTTTGCCAGTAATGTCGAAAGGCCGAATAAGCCAGTGGCCGGAAGCGACCCTCTGTCATCGACATAACGGCGAAGTTTTGTCGCCATTGCACGGTCAACAGTAATCGCCTATGTTTCAGACCTCGAAATTAGCGAAGCCCCAGGGCGGACGTCGTCGGAAAGGGGCACGGAAAACCGTTTTGATAATACCTTCATCTTCGAGATGGCTGAGGCAGGCTCGGGAACAGGCGGCGGCCAGGCGGTTGGGAGGGGCTTTGTCACTGGAAGTGTCGGCATAACAGCCATTGCTGCAAAAACGACAGATTTTCTCCTGATAAATACCTACTTTTACTTCTTGCGTACCGACTTTTCGAATCTGGGTTTGCCGGGTTAACGCCTGATTTGGGCAGGCCTTAATGCAAGCTTGGCAATTGTCCCGATCACACAAAGTACCAGTTTGGAAGGGGGTGTCAGCCGCGATATCTGCGTCGGTGAATAACATGCCTAAGGCTTGCCTGATGCCAAATTGTGGGGTGATGAAGCCGCCATTGTAAGCGATTTCTCCCAGCCCGGCCAATTGCGCCGCCATATAGATGTCCGGAGTGACATTAGGAGCTACCTTGCCGGCTTGTGCCGGCAGTCCATCGGGCCAGCGCTGGGCGGCCAAAGGGGAGCAAGGAACGGCTAAGCTGGCATGGTCTTCGAAACGCCGGCACAGACTGTATGCATCGGCCGGAGCCAGCAGACGATTGACCCGCATCCAGAGCTTGCCTTCTTCAATGCCCCGGAAATAACTGCGGGGGATTTCCCGGGCAAAAACGATAATGGCTTTCGCTTCTGGCATGATACTGAGAGGATTCCATTGCGCTTCCACGTCCCGGTACCATGCAGGCGAAGCGACGCCGATCAAATCAAGTTCCTGTTCTTTGGCCCATTGATCTAATTGTTCCCGTGATATTGTCATTTTATTTATCCTTTGTTACCACCGCTGAGTTTGCCGCGTTTTTCCAAGTGTTCGTTGCAGGCCTGCAGGCAGCCTCGTCCGCCGCAGACGGAACCCGGTCGACCGCCCTGACCATGTTCGGGACTGCCAGTGGCGATAAGATTAAGATAAGCGATCTGGCTTGATAAGGCAAAACCCAAGCGATACGCTTCATACCAGTTATAATTTACCTGGTCGATATCCATGTTCATGCCAGGCAAATCTTTCTGGACAAATGGCGAAGCCTTGGGATTCAAACCCCAATGAGTGACTTTACATTTGCCGCAATGTACTTTGCCCCAGCGGAAGCGGCGCCCTTCACATTCTACCGATTCTTCCTGGCCGCCCAAAGCATGACCGGGACAATCGCGAACACAAATCTGGCAATGGTCGCAGATTGCCTCTTGAAACAGTGGATCCGGTTCCAGTTCGGCATCGGTGAGAATGATATCAAAGCGTTGTCGAGGCCCAAATTCCGGAGTCAAAAAGACTTTTGACCAACCCAGTTCACCTAAGCCGGCAAAAGCGGCAGACAAACGCATATGTAGCATGACGCCCGGTGGCAATTTATCCTTAGCCAAAGGCGGTCGTGGTACCGGAGCTTCGTCCAGCAAAGTATGACCTCCCGGAGAAATAACGGCTTCATAGCCATTGTCTTCCAGTAAGTCACTTAGGGCTTCGGTGGCACGCCCAAGCGCGCTGTAGATGCCACTGCCATAACCGTAAATCCAGTAGGATGACCAGTCGGTGCCCTCTTGGATGCCTTTGTAACTGCCTTTCAAGATGCGACTGGCATAGACAATCACCGACTTAGCTTCCGGGTACAGACTGGCCGGATGAGTTTCCGGTGGGCCGTCCTTAAAACGCTCGATATTGGCAATACCGCAGAGATCAGCACCAGCCCGGATAGCAGCGTCTTTAATTTGTTTGGCGGTTAACATTCTTTACTCCTTTATTTCATCTGGCCGAAAGCCCCAAGGCTCTCTGATGCGGAAAGCGTGATGGTAATTCCCGGGATTTTTCGCTTCAAAATGGGCAATGCAGGCCCGACCACAAGCCGCACACAAACGATTGGGAAGAGTGCCGCCCAATTGTTGGTTACTATTGTCACCCAAAACTTGATTGTTTTTCACCTGGTAATGGAGCTCTTCGGCTCCGGCAAAGTATTTAGAATCTCCACAAGCGCCATTGGGACAGGCTTGACAAGCCAGGGGATTGATTAAGCCGACTCGCATGGAGTGGTCTCCCCAATTAAGCTGGCGGGATTGAGTCAAGGAAATTGCCTGTAGCGGGCAGGCCCGGGCGCATTCCAGGCATTGCTCACAAATATTGCCGTCGGCCGTGTTTTTGCCCGGTCCGGGTGTGATTGGCATATCTGTAACTAGCATTCCAAGAGCCTGTCTGATGCCATACTCTCTTGACATGAACATACCGTGGTAGCCAATTTCTCCTAAACCAGCCGCGACAGCGGCGTATTCGATGGAAATGCGGTATTTGTTGGGTGGGCAAAGTCCGGGACGAACGGCTCTTTGCGGCATCCTGTCGGCATCCAAAGGTGTATAGGGAACGCACTCATAACCTTGTTTTTCGATATAGCGTACTACGGAATCGAATTCAGTCAGCCAACGTGTTGCCCTTCCCCACAGCGAACCTTCCTCCATACCGCGAAAGGAACCACGGTGTAAACGCTTCCCTAAAACCAGTACCGAACGTGCATCCGGAAACAGGCATAGGGGGTTTTCGTTATCCGGTAAATCGGCAAAAGCGGACAATGGCGCTACTCCGACCAACGGATACTTCAGATTTTTTCGAAAATCCTCATAGCTGATCATAACTGCTTCACTTCCTTTCCTGATTGTTGCTGGCCGCGATGTTCACTATCGACGCGGCCAGCCGAATGACAAATGCGAAGAAAAAACCATGAATACCGAGCCGCTGGCATTGCTAAGTAAATTATGATCACGCAATGCTGCCATTTCCCTCGGTAACTGTTGACAGGTACAATGCCGCAATAACTCCTGAATCCGTAAAGCAACCCAAGTAAAAGTAGGGGTGGGCGCTTGCAAAAACTGAAACGTTTTGTCTAAAATGGGACTCCCGAGTGATTCCCAAAAGCTAAGTTTAATTCAGAATCTTATTATGTTAACTTCTATGATAGGGCTTGTCAAATTATTAAGGTGGTTTTTCACGATTTTTCTTGAAATCCTCACCCGGAATTTTATTTTGGGTTGTCGCATAAGACTTCTTCAGGATATTTGAAAAAACCGCCGAGGGAAGACAAAAAAAACATTTATGCGTCTGACAGTTTTTGAAGCCTATGAGATGACTGTGAAAAGAGTTCAATGATCTTTTCTGCTTTAACTGCTTCGCTCAGGCTTACAGCTCACTTGAGCCGCTGGAGAGTTTTCAGGCAGCTGGCTGTTAGGCGAGGGGAGGGAGAATAGTGTCTTCATTCTCCTCCGTTGACTTCTGTGAACGGAACAAGTGAAAATTCGCATTCAGAACAAATCAGTGCTTCATGGCGTTGGGCATCTCTTCCTCTTCGGACGCATTGGGAGAAATT
>JBAXYW010000041.1:0-15374 GCA_041670605.1 Lentisphaeria bacterium | reverse complement strand
TTCTTCTTCCGGCGGGCTGGTACACCAGTGGGACGGATGGCTTCATCTACGAAACTTGCGCCTTAGGTACTTGGTCTTGCTATAAAATATGGAGTATGCGGAGACCTGCCAGTTTCATGTTGCTTGAGGATACGGTCAGGGTCTCTGACGGCATGCAATACAAGACATGGGCGGCGCACGTCTCTGGAAGCGGCCCGCATTTCAGACATTCTAATAACTTATGTAACGCCATTTTTGTTGATGGGCACGCGGAGTCAACCACGCGAGATCGCTTTATTGACGCTTATCGAAAAGGTGTAATCACTTTCGATACTCCTGCAAGTCACAATCTTTACCTCTACATTGGAAATGCTTACGCCGAGTTCTTGGCCTCAGGCTTGTCCAAACTTTGACCCTTCCGACTCAAAAGATCAACTTGTCCTGAATTCACACGGGGATAATAAATAAAAAGAATCACAGCCGTTCCACAGTTGCTGGGATCACCTGATTTTTGTGTCATACATGGTTAATTCCGTGACTGAAATTGTCTGAAAAGTACCTTCTATTTCTTGACAAAAAAAGGTGGAGCACAGAGCAAGCTTTGCGAAAAGTTCTCTGCACAAGCCAATCCTATGACACCCTCAAAATTTTAGCACCAAATCCTTCCCTTTTTTGCCCCGAATATTCTCTGTTTCCCTTCATTCCTGCTGAAAATTTCAAAGGTTCCAAAGTCTGAAACACGATGCCAACCTCACGGAAACTGGCCAAACCTTGATCTTGAAAATATTCCAACCTATAGGCTTTGGGATTTATGTTATAGTCCAGGATATCCGTCGAAATCCCCTTTGCCAACCTCCGCGAACGAACCTTTCGGTCGCCCAGTACCCTTAACTTGGGCTGCCGCCAGACGCTTTCTGCAACAACCGCGCCAGCAATGACACCAGGATGAACCGTCGCTATCTGACGCACTGTCAGAAGAACCGCTCTGCCGCCATTTTCGCCCGCCAGACATCGTCATCCTGCCGGATTCGGTCCTGCTCCGCCGCCGGAATCTCCGCCTGAACTGGCGCCTTGCTGACCAGATTGCCCGTGTAGGAGTCATAGTCAACCAGATGCCCGGCCAGGATGTCCTTCTCCGTAATCCGGGAGTGAACGATCTCACGGAACGTCGTGCGGCCGCGGTCGTAGATAATGTGCAAAACGCCATCTTCAGCCTGGACGGCGTCGGGGTATGACGTCTCCCGGCTATCCAGCAGCAGCGATGCCGGCCAAGTCTTGCCGTCGTCCTCGGACAGGAAGGCGGTCAGGTTGCAGCGCCGCTGCGAATCATGGTTATTGATCAAAAACACGCGTCCAGAACGAAGGCGCCGCAGGAAAAACCTAGTCGAGGGATTAGGGATGGCCGAGGGCTCGCCGTTCGTCCAGGTTCGGCCGCCATCTCGCGAGAAAGCCTGTCCCAGGCATCCGCGCGCCCTGGCCAGTAGCCAGAGACTACCATCGCGACGCTCCAGAATCATCGCCTCGTCAAATGGCGTCGGAACCTTCCGGCCGGCCTGGTGTGGCATGAAAGTCTGCCCCAAGTCCGCACTTTCATAATAATGATAGTTGTCATCGGTCCAGTCATACGCACACAGCAGCCAGCGTCCGTCCTGAAGGACGGTCGGCTGACAGCGCAGAAAGCCTGGCGCCACCAAACGCGGTTCACTCCAGGCCAGCCGGTCGGCGTCCGGATCGGCGCAGACCATCGCCCAGGTATTGAGGTGACGCGGATCGGCCTTGCGCCTTTCCAGGCTGAGATCATAGTGCCGCTGCGTCCAAAACAACCAGGCGCGATTCCGGGGATCAAGCCACAGTTGGATGTCCAGAGCCTGCAAGCCGTGTTCCGGCCGCCCGGCGATCACCAGCAGCGGCTCCCGCCAGTTGAGGCCGCGGTCCGAACTGGTCGCCAACAGGCAGTAATTGCGCAATGATGGCTCCCGAATGCCGCCAGAATACCAGCCAGCCAACAGACGCCCCGAACGCGTGGCCAGAATCGTTGGACAGCCCTGCCAAAGCCGTTGGTGGACACTATACTCAACCCCCGGCGAAAAATCGATCCGGGCGACGACGGGTTGCTGATGCGGCATGAATGGCCTCCTGAATGTTTGACGAGACGAACCTAGCCGGGCTACTGTTCACTATCCATTGTCTATTAACGTCTACTACTGTCTACTACCGTCCACTACAGCCATCGGCGCTTGCCGGAAAAGGTTTGCTGCATTAAGATAATCATCATGTTGAACCATGTCAAGACCAATGTCATCTTGACGATGTCAATTCTACTGGGATTGACGCTTTCAGCGCGCCCGCAATCCGCAGCGGTTCCGCCGGCAGAGCTAGCTCGTTCCGATTCCAGCGCTGACAAGTCCCCCATGCAAGTCTCTGCCCGTCAAGCCTTCATGCACGTGGCCGCGAATGGCACCCTCGCTGACCCCCCCCGCCACCAGCCGCAACACCGGAAACATCGTGGCACTGACCCTGGGTGGTGACGTCTTCTGGCGAGACCTGACCGAATGCAGCAGCTGGCACCTCCAGCAGAATGCTGGAGCAAAACAGCGTGAACGAGCCAGCAGTCTCTATTTTCTTTTATGCTGGAGGGATAATGTAACAGATTTTTTATTTTCTCTTCCTGAAATAGTATTCCAATGTATTATGGTTTTAGCCCAAACTTTGTTTCTTTTTATGAATGGCTAGGGTCGCATTTTATGTTTTGCCAAATCCCCGCCTGAATTATGAGAACCCAAAAGTCATATCCATTGAGGATCCGGTTGAGTTTGCCCTGCCCAATGTGGTTCAGACCGCTGTGAACACCGATGCTGGTCTGACTTTCTCGCGGGCTTTACGGGCGGCGGTCTGGGCCGCTGCCGATGTAGTAATGGTCGATCATCTGCCCGACAGCGAGACCTTGCAGCAGATACTGCAGATGGCCGCGACAGGACAGCGGATTTTGACCATGCTGAATGCCGGCAGTGCGTCCGAAGCACTGCGACGTCTGGTCGATATGGGGAGAGTCCTTCCTGATAGCTCAGGCCACCACTTGCAGATGACCTCGCCCGATGAAATTTCATGCCGAAATCGTTTCTTTCCTTCTCACAAATGGAAACTTGGCCAGCCGATGAATTTTCAAACAGGATGCTCCTTCATCAGCGCCGTCTCAACTGTCAGCGATACGATGACGTAGATGATCGCGAGCATCCACGGTTTTCTTTTCATGATCATGGCGCCTTCGTTCGCTCCGCAATGGCCTGCTCCAATAAATCGCAGGCTGTCTTGTAAAGATTATGCCCGATGTGGACTTCGTCGCCGAATTCGAGATATTCATCTGTCGCTACCTTGTAGGACGGCCAGTTCGGCAGACCGTCGCCGTTCGGGTTGCCGGTTCTTGCGAACTGCGCCCAGCAAGCCATCATCACTTTCGACAGTTCGCGGTCTCTGTTCGCGTGCATCGGCGAGCGCAACGTGCCGAAGACATAGGGAATCTCCGCCGCGTGCGTTGCGCCGAGACCGCTTCGCTTGCCACCAGGCGAAACACGCGTGAAATGATACAGAAACGCCGGCGATTGTTTAGCCTCCATGGATTTCGCCAGAAACCGCGCCGGCCCGACGAAGGACGTGACGGTAGTCAACCGGCTGAACGCGGCTTTGAGTTCGTCGTCGTTTTTGCACGGGAATAACTTCAGAAACGCGTCCGCGTCCTTCCCGAAGAGCGTTTTCACCGTCAACCGGTAGCCGTCGGCATGCTTTACCGGCATCTGCTTCAGGAACAACGTTCCCTCGTCGGCGTTGGAGCCGAGCATGAACGGCACGTCGTGTTGTTTGCCGTTGGCGAACATATCGTCGGGATCTTCGGGAATCGTCCAGCCGTCCACCACCGGGCCGAACTTCGTGCCCCTGCCGTAGAGGCCCTGTGCGGGGGTGGAAGCGGCGAGCAGATCATCCGCGTTCTTGGCACGCAATGCTTTGAGTGTGTCGCAGCCGAGTGCCGTGGCAATGCGTTCACCTTCGGCCTCCATCGCTGTCAGCAGGCCGCGCTTCTTTCGCAGGTGACGGTTGCGACCATGCGCGCCGCCGCTTTGCGCGATGGCGCGGTGAAAAAGTCCTTTCGCGTGCGGCGAAACCATCAATCGGCACACGCTACCAGCGCCGGCAGACTCGCCAAAGATTGTCACGCAGTTCGGGTCGCCGCCGAAGGCTGCGATGTTTTTCTGGACCCACTGCAAGGCAGCGATCTGGTCGAGGTGACCGTAGTTGCCCGACACGCCTTGCGGCGATTCTTTCGATAACAACGGATGCGCAAAGTAACCGAACGGTCCCAGCCGGTAATTGATCGTGACCACCACCACGCCCTGTCGGGTCAGCGCCGTGCCGTTGTAGCTTGGCTGAGAACCCGATCCGGTCGTGTAACCGCCGCCGTGAATCCAGAACATCACCGGTAGTTTGTCGGAAGCTCTTTTCGACGCAGTCCAGACGTTGAGGTAGAGACAATCTTCGCTGGCCTTTGCCAACGGCAAACCGAGCATGGATTTCGGTTGCGGGCAGGACGAACCAGACTCGGTGCAGTCGCGCACTTCCGTCCACGGCTTCACCGGTTGCGGTGGTTTCCAGCGCAGTTCCCCGACAGGCGGCGCGGCGAACGGAATACCCTTAAAGCTACACACGCCGTCGCGCTCCTCGCCTGTGATCGGACCGGACGTGAGCCAAATCGTGCCGCTGTTTGCCCGCGGGGCGCTCGGCTCACCTTCCCGCGCATGTTCCCTGAAGAACTCCCAGATGAAAACTGTCGCCTGGAGTTTGTCGGAGCGTTTGCCGACCATGAACTCCGGCAGCAGGCTCGTGCCCCCGGGCCACGTGTGGCCGAGACCCTCGACGCGCACATAGATCACTTCCGCGCCGTCGCGACCGGGACCGTGGGTTTCAGTGCGCACGCCGTCCACTTCCGTCGTGATTCGGGGCGTCGCTGGAGCGCCGACGGCTCTGGTCCACTTTAGGATGGAGTCACGCACAGGCGGCTTCGGTTTTGCACGGACTTTGTCGCTGCCGCCAGTCGCCAGTTTCGGTACTCCGCCTTCGATGAGGTTGAGCGGGTCAGCCGTGCCGGTGATGTAGCACATCGCAATGGGCCGTTCCAATGGCAGGAGCTCCAGCCAGCAGGCGCCGGCGACGGGCGCGATGGCGGCCAGACGGTTCGACGCCTCAGCGCCAAACCGGAAGCACATTGAGGCGCCGTTGGAGAAGCCGGTCACGAAGACGCATCGCGGGTCCATGGCATACCGGGTGGCGAGTTCGTCGAGCATCGCGTTGAGAAACGCCACGTCATCGGGCGCTTTCTGGCCGGAATAGAATCGGCCTGAGCCGTCGTTCCAGAGCTGCGGATTCCTGCTGAAGTGGCTTGGTTTCGACGGATCCCGCGACAGTGCGTCAGGGAAGACTGCCAGGAACCCTTCCTTGTCGGCCATCGCGCCCCAACCCGTTTTCTCGGCAGCGGCTTTGCTGGTGCCACCCCCGCCATGCAACATGACGACAACCGGGACTGGCACCTTGCCGTCGTACTGCGGCGGAACGTGAACGGTGTAGTGGCGCTGGAGGTCGCCAACCGTTGTGGTAAAACTGTGATCGCCACGCTGGGAGTTGCCCTGCGCCCACAGAGTGAGGCAGGCGAGAATGGCTGACAGGCTGATGATCGTCGTCTTCATGGTTTCCTCTTGCTGGTTGGCGGCAATGTCCCTTTGTAGATCCTGCTTTGTCGACTCTGTTTATGTAAGTTTCTGCCGACCGTCATTTTAGGTTGGCCGTCATCATAAATGTGTGCTTAGATGCTGCCTCATCATGAACAAGTGTTTTTATTCAGGACTATAACACAAAACCTATGCTGCCTTTTTGACTCTGCGATAGGACTTCAAAAGACCGCCCAATCGGGAGAATTCTGTTACCTCACCATCTTCTTCCTGGGGCAGGGGGGCGATCATTCTGCCGTCAATGCCAAAATGCTACATTATTAAGCTTCAAGCTACGTTGGATGTCCCGTGATACCCACATGATGTATGTTATAGTCCAGGAAATGAGCTATAAATTCCTTAACCGAAAATAAACTCGCCGGCGGAAACCAATAACCCCTTCCTCCGCACCCTAGGAAGTCAAATTTCTGCATGGCCTGTTCAATTCGCCGGGACCGTCACGGCATACTCGTCACCGGGTTCAGCCCCGCTGATGATTTCGAGCAGATCATTTTTCAGCGAGGTGGTTTTGACAAGCTGGCGCAGAGGTCTGGAATCCGGTCCTTTGATCAGCATATATTCAAGCTGACCGATCCGTTGTACCGCTTCAGGGGCAATTGCAAGGACTTTCCTCGTTCCGGTCGGAATCTGGCAAACCGAAAACATGCCAGGCATCAGACCTCGGGTTTCGCCCTCAAGACAGGCATTGATGATAAATGACCGACTGCCCGGATCAACCGATGGAATGATCTCCTTCACCTCCGCAAAATATTCCTGGCCGGTCGCTTCAATCTTCGCATGCAACTTGTCACCAATCTTAACCAGCGGATACAATCCTTCTCTTACCGGAATCCGGAATTGCAGTTTGTCCGGATTGAAAATTTTCAGCAAGGTATTGAGGGGGGTGGCCAGATCGCCCGGATCGCAATTGCGTTCCGAAACGACGCCGTCAAACGGCGCGCAAATCACCGCATACTCCAGATTTGTCTGCACATACTGCAATTCATGTTTCAGCATGGCCACCTGTGCCCGGACAGCATTCAGAGAGCTCAGTGACGCATCGTATTCACGCACCGCCACCGCCTGCACTTCCAGCAGTTTTGCAATGCGTTCATAATCCTGTTCCGCATATTTCAGGCGGCTCTCAGCCCCTTTCAAATTTTCTTCGGCGGCGGCGACTTTTGCACGCAGATCACGATCCTCCATTTTTACCAGCACATCCCCTTCTTTGAAATGCTCCCCGTTGCGCCAAGGCACTTCCGTGACCCGTGCCGTTAACAACCTTGATACAAGGTCAATCTCCTCCCGGCTGCGTATGCTGCAAACCGCCTTGAAAAACGTCGGCATCTCCTTTATGGACAGAGTCTGCCATACCACCGCGGACGGTACCGCCTTACCCACTTTTTCACCAGCGGGAATTTTCCCCGCTCTTGCGAGCAGTCCGGCCTGGTACAACATTGCCCAGACAATAAAAGCGATCACCAGCACTGCAAATATGACGAAGCGTATTTTTTTCATGGGTTCACCTCGATCCTGTCATGCGAAAGCAGTAAATAGATGGCGGGGATGACCACCATTGTGAACAATGTGCTGGCTAGCAACCCAAAGATCAGAGCCCATGCCAGCCCGGAGAAGATCGGGTCGAGGGTGATTGGCCAAGCCCCCATCAGGGTCGTTATGGCCGTTAGCATGATCGGGCGAAAACGGACCGCACCGGCTTCCATAATCGCCTTTCGCAGAGGCACTCCCTGTGCTTCGTTCTCCCGGATGAATTCAATCAGCACAATCGCATTGCGGATGACAATGCCACCCAGCGCAATCATACCGATCATACCGGTGGCAGTGAAGAAGATCGGACTGGAATATCCCCCGACCGTTTTTGCGGCAAGAACATTCAACAGCCAGAAACCAGGCGCGATGCCGATGATCGTCAGCGGAATTGCACACATCATCACCAGAGCCAGGCTGATGCTGCCAGTCTGAATGATCAGCAACATCAGAATGCCGGCCAGAGCAACCCCGAAAGCAATCCCCAGATCACGGAATACGCGCAGAGTCACCTCCCATTCCCCTTCCCCGGCCCATTTGACCGAAATCCCTTCCGGCAGTGGCTTTCCCTTCAATGTCTGATATTGTGTCTGCAGGATCATTTCACCCGGCGGACGCCCTACCGTCTCGGCCGTGACAAAAACCACGCGTTTCAGATTCTTGTGCATAAGCGGCACTTCCCGCGGAGCCGGAACAAATTTTCCCAGTTCGGCCAGTGGCACCACACTGCCATCGCGCCCTTTGATCGTCAGTTCACCAAGCTTCGCCGGATGATTTCGGTCACCATAGTTCAGGCGCAATATGATATTCAGGGGCTGACGTTCGCATTCGACGCGCAAATTCCCCAAATGCGCCCCGGAAACCCCCGCTGACAGGCACTGTGTCACATCCGCCACAGACACTCCGTTCAAGGCCGCCTTGTCGGTGTCCACCTGAAAAATCCAGCGTTGCAGCGAATAATGATTCATCGTATCGATTTCATTGAAATGTTTGCTGTCCGTTTCACGAAGGCGATCCTGAAGTACCCTCGCTCCCTTCATGATCTCTTCATAGGTCATACTGGGGGAACCGTAGACTTCAGCCGTCATCGTGGCCAGTACCGGCGGGCCTGGAGGGGTTTCAACAATATTGATCAGAGCCTGATACCGTTGTGCCAGTGCTGTGACGCGATCCCGGATGCGTAACGTGATATCGTGCGAGGACATGCTGCGTTGCGCCTTCGGAATCAGATTGATGCGGATATCGGCCTGATTCGAGCCAGTGCGCATACGGTAATGTCGCACCAGTCCATTGAAATCAATCGGCGAGGGAGTGCCGATGTAACTTTGGTAATTCAGAACCTCATTCTGAGGTTCAAGACAAGCTTCAAGTTCAGCAACCAGCCGCATCGTCATCTCATCGGTTGAACCAGGCGGCAGTTCCGCCAGTATCTGCAACTCGTCCCGGTTGTCGTAAGGCAGCATCTTCAAAGGAACTTTGAAAAACATCAGGGCACTTGAAACACACAAAAGCACAAAGACAACCACTAATAATATCCAGGAATTGCGCCGGGAAAGAAAAGGACGGATCAGAGCCCCGTACAGTTTTTTTACCCACTCCGGCGCCCCTTCGGAAGCCTCGGCGTTATGCAGCTCCCCAGCGCGTTTCTGCAACAGTTTCAACGCCAGAAAAGGAACAAAAGTCAGCGCGCAAAGGGTCGAAAATGAAACTGCCAACGGTACATTAATCGCCATCGGTGCCATATACGGCCCCATCATGCCGGTGATAAAAAACATTGGCGTGAACGAAATGATGATCGCGATCGTCGACATCATAACCGGAGGAAGCACTTCCTGAACCGCAACCAGTGTCGCTTCCATGGGCTTTTTCCGCGCCAGCCGTATATGCCGCTGAATATTATCGATATTTGTTATGGGGTCATCGACAACCAGACCAAGACTGAGAATCAAAGCAAACAAGGTCACCCGGTTCAGCGTATATCCAAAAAGGTAATTGGTCAGCAAGGCCAGTGCAAAACTGACTGGCACGGAAAATCCCACGACCAAACTTTCCCGCCAGCCCATTGTCAGGGCAATCAGAAGAATTACCGTGAGAATAGCAAAAAACATGCCGCTGACCAGGCCATTCACCCGCTCATTTGCGGATTTTCCCTGATCACGGCTCACCGTCAGTTCCACATCACAGGGCAGGATCTCGGTTTTGAAAGCCTCCGCTTCCGCAATAATTATCCGGGACAGGCTCACGGCATTGACACCGGCTTTCTTGCTGAAGGCGACGGTAACTGCCTCCTGTCCATTATGCCGCACATAAGATTCAGGCCGTTCATAAGAATCAGAGACTCTGGCGACATCCGCAAGGCGCACAAGACGCCCCTGTTCCTCTTTGACAACGATCTGGGCCACGTCCGAAGCGGTAAGCGGTACCGGACCCGACAGCAACAGCCTTTCCTTTCCTTCTGTAATCATCAGACCTATGCTGCCGGCTGTGTTGGCAAGTTTCACCGCATTGCCTATCTCCGGCAAACTGATCTTCATCGAACGCAGATTCTCAATCACCGGTTCGATCAAAATCCGGCGCTCCATTCCTCCAAAAAGTTCAGAACGGGATATATCCGCTATGGAATCCAGACGCGCCACAAGTTCTTCTGCCATGCGGCGAAGCGTTGCCCCATCATGATTCTTTCCGGACAGAGTCAACGTAACAATGGGGACATCATTGATGCTGACCGGAATCACCCGCCATGAGCTCACCCCAACGGGAACAATATGCAAATTCTCCTCAATTTTTTCACGCAGTCTGACCATGGTGCGAGTACGGTCTTCGCCAACGTAAAAGCGCACCGTAACCAGCGCGCCATCTCGCGAGCTGGTCGAGTATACATGCTCAACCCCATCAAGCTGCCACAGCAAACGTTCCAGCGGACGGGTGACAAGCTGTTCGGTCTCTTGTGGCGAGTGTCCAGGAAAAGCGACCTCGACATCCGCCATGGGAACGACGATCTGGGGGTCTTCTTCCCGTGGAGTGACCAGCAGAGCAATGAGGCCGGCCGTCAGACTCGAAAGGATAAAGATTCCGGAAAGCGGCCCGGACAGAAAAGCTCTTACAATACGCAAAATTCCGGTTGGATTTTCCACGGTCCGATCTCCCGATTACTCCGGCGTCGCCAGGTTCAGTAGATTCTCGCGGCTCTGAACTCCGCTGACGCGACCGGTCTCCCTGCCATCCTTGAAAATAATCCAGGTCGGGATACTCTGAACCTGAAACTTCTTTGCCAGTTCACGCGCTTCATCCACATTGACTTTGGCAATTTTCACTCCGGATGGCAAAACCGGTACTGTCTCAGTAATGACCGGCAACTGCATTTTGCAGGGACCGCACCAGGACGCCCAAAAATCCACCAACGTTATGCCGGAAGCGATAACCTGATCAAAATTCGCCTCAGTCAAATCTTCAACACCGGGGATATCATGAGCAACCGGCACTTTCTGCGACTGCAAAAACTTGTTGACAGCCCAAACAACCACAATCAAAGCCAAAACAATATACCAGTACTTCATAAAAGGACATATCGTGCAATCTTCCATGATTCACTCCTTTTTTTACGTTGGTCAGTAGCAAAGAACAATCCAAAAGCGGACTGATATGGAACTATACTTAACCAAAACTTGCATTGCAAATGTACTAAACAAATTAACCAAACAAGCTGTACTTTGAAAGACAAGGCAGGTAATACCATTTCAGGGAATCGCAGGCCTTGAGGTCGACCAGCCCGTGTTTTGGGGAGAGGAAGTCCATGCGAATCTGGCAGGGCACGCCGCAATAATCGGTTCGGATGACGCCTTTGGCCTGTCCGTCGCTCAGCAGCTCGGCGGCTGCCGGATGCTGGAGCACAGAGCAAAGGTTGCGAAAAGTTCTTTGCACAAGTCAATCCTATGACACCTTCAGAATTTTAGCACCAAATCCTTCTCCGTTTGCCCCGCATATTCTCTGTTTTACCGATTCCCCGCTGATATTTTCAAGAGCCCAAACATCCTGTGACAAGACTCTAACCTCACAGAAACCGGTTAAACTTTGATCTAGGAAATATTCAAACCAACCGGCATCAGGATTTATGGTGTAGTCCACGATTACCGTGGCGGCGTAACCAGCAAGGCGCAACCGGCCAGGTACATGAACACCAATGAACGATCGAACTTGCGCCTCGAGACTTTGAAATCACACATGCCAAAAGGATGGAAGTTGCGAAGAAAGAATCTTAATCCTGAGACTTGAAGAACAGGTTTGAAGGGTTCTTTGCCTATGAGAATATCATTGTTCATGCATGGGTCGGTAAGCCGATTGGCAACCGCGACTTTGTCAATCCAGTGCCGGAATTAATCGAGTCTGTTCCGAATCAGCCCCTGACCTCGGTTTTCTGGAAAGCCAGTGAGGAACATCCGGTCGTCGCAAGACTTGGCGATTCCCAGCATGAATTCTCGTATCCTTTTATTGTCTCGATGCTACTCGGTAAAACCGCCACGGTTCTAGCCTGCAGCCCGGATAAGGATGCAGCAGTGATCGTTGCCGGAAGCCTTGACAAGGGGCGCTATACCGGCTGCGGCCTGGGCTTGGGCTTCGGTCAAGTCTCCGCCACTCTATCTGAATCCGAGAAGAGACTGTTGCTGAATATTATTTATTGGCTAGGACAGAAAAAACAGCCGGAACAGGGAAAGGAACCCGGACAATAATTGTATGCAGAATCGGTTTTCATGAACCTGAAAAGCACGCGTTCCGCGAAACCTTGATCGATTCATTTTGCAGTTTTTGAGACGTTATTGTAGAGTTCCGGGTTTTGTTGAGCGTGCAAGGACAGTCCATCCATGATTGCCCGGCAGCTGTTTTGCCATCGTGATTCGGGAATATCCTCCGTAATGCCCATGATAATTCCATCGATGGAATTCAGTTCGTCGAGCAGATCAATGGCTTTATTTCTGACTTCGTGATCTGGTAATAAATGCATGGACGATGGGAAATTGAGCCAGAGGGTTTTGTCGGGCCAGATTTGGCGGGCCTCTTTCAGAGTCATATCGGTATCGGGAGCTGGGGTGAATGCTTCGATGTAATCCAAAGCGGATTCAGCGACGGTTTTGGCGATCAGGCGGCAGTTTCCGTCGAGATGGGTTCCGATGAATTTGCTATGTTTGTGCATGATTTCGGCGGCTTCATTGTAATGTGGCAGGTAATATTTTTCAAAGGCTTCCGAGCCCACCAGGCTGACAACCACATTGCCGCCGTAATTGGCATGGGAAGCTGGTGATTCAGCGACCAATGGATAAATTTGCCGCCGCTTTTCCACAAGGATGTCATACAGCTTGAGAATCTCGTCGCGGTTATCCATCCATTCCATACAGAAATCCTGCATGTCGAGGTAGCCGCCGGTGATCAAGGTTTGCAATGGTTCGAGGCCGAAGCCGGCTCTCAACACGACATCTTCGCCCAATGCATCCTCTGCCTTTTTGAAGGCTTCATAACAGGGCGTATATTGTTCATCGGCAAGCAATGCACAGAGGATTTTGTAATCATCGGGTCCCTTGAACATTTTTTCATGGATCCAGGTGGTAAACCCTCCCCCTTCGCTGAGTGAAGTCAAGGTGCCAGCAGGGGTTTCATACCAGGTACGGGTCATCGTCCTGTCGTTTTCAACCCAGGTCTCATGTTTAATCTTGACGTTGGGACGGTGAGTTTTAAAAGCCGGAACCGTGCGATTGACAATGCATAAACCACGATTGCGCATTTCACGTTCCGCCTGGCATTGCGGAATTTTTTGTTCATAAATGGTAAAAGGTACACAATCTGTGTGGCCGCCTTGGAGCGAAATCATCACTTTTTCACGTGGTGTCATAGAAAAGCTTCTTCCATTCATTTTTCAGTTGTTTATGCAATTTCGAGGTGATCCAGGGGAGGGAAAGGTGGAAATGGTGCCGTGGGAATATTCTGATACCAGAATGCCACGGAACAGATATCATGCATGCCGGGCAGAAAACGGCCTCCATCGCGCCAGCCGAGAGCCTGAATGGTCACTTTCATGTTTTGTTTGAAGCGGATAGGGTCCATTACATGCCAGCGGTACATTGCGTGCCGATGTTGCGAGTTATAGGTGCCGTCCGGTCGAATGACCTGATGCATTCCCAGGAACGCGGTCGTATATTCCACATATTTTCCGCCGATATCCCAGTTGTATGAACCGCCGAAATAGTCTTCGGTTCCGGTACCGCAGATGCTTGGGTATGTGCTATCGCCGTCAATAAAGAACTTGATTTCGCCTTCTCCCCACCAGCCATTGTTGTTGATTCCCCATCCCATCGATGTGCCGACATAGTGACCCTGCCCTTTGATGCCGTCAATAATCGTGTATACTTCTTTGCAGGGAAGGGGATTTATCCTGCGAAACTGGGCATGAAAATAAGCCGCGTTTTCGGGAACATCGGTCAGCGTGTAATTGATCTGGAAAAAGAGAACCGCGTCATTAACCGGGTGTAGATTTTCCATGGTGATGCGGCAGTGTTTCCGGAAAGGCATCTCCCAAAAACAGTTCAGGCCGCTTTTGGGATTGACCGCAACGGGCATGGAATTGATCTGCGGAAAATACTGCTTTTCGGAGGGCGCATTGGTTTTCATCCAGGGAACTGCGAAGAAGTCGGATACGGGGCATTCGACGGAGGGGTGTTCCTGCCCATCCCAGTATATTCTCAGAATCATGTTGCGTCCTGGGGTGCCAGTCATCCAGATGCTTTGGATTGCTCCTGATCCTTTGATAATAGCCATTTCAAAGGTTTCTCCGGGGGCAATCCGGTCATAGGCATGGCATTTCCAGCCGCTACCAAGGTCGCGTGCCGGGCCCGTTGGATCAGCCGGTGCCATACCACCCTGTCCTTTGCCGCCAGAACGGTTTTCTGAGGAGATCGAATGGGTTTCCGCATTTGACAGCATTGACAAAGTGCCAAGATTCATTCCAAGTCCATTGAAGGGATTCATTTCAGTCTCCATGAAAAAGTGGATTTGTGTCTCTGTGAAGTGCCAGTGGGCGATATCCTCTTTCTTTAATCAAGCGAATCGGTTCGTAATAAACATCTTGAGCCGCTGAATAATCTATTTTTAGAAATCGTATTTTCAAGGAAGAAAATTCAATTGTGGCATGTTCGAATCTGCCTTGCATGGTTCATTGTCCTACTTGGCAAATTTCCTGGACTGAAAATTGACAAAAACTACCTTAAACCTTGAGAGGAAAAAATCAAGGGTTGGCCAGCTTCACATTGAACTTCAATGGAAAACGAGGCGTTCAACTGTTGGGGAAGGCTGGTTGGGTCTCCTGATGCGTTATCGCTGGACTGCATGACAATTTGTCTCCCTGATATCTGAATCCTATGCGTTTGGGGCTATCGATTTGTGTTATAGTCCATGATTTATGTTATAGTCCAGGATAGACCCGGACGGCGTCCCCCCCACTCGTCCTCGTACGAGTCATAGTTTCCAATGCAGACTTGCGGTGATTCGCCGACGAGAATGCAGTAGCACTTTGGGCACCTGCCAAGGGCAACACTAATCCTGGAGGATAAAGCGCCAAACTGAATTTCTTTCTCTGTTTATTTTGACACTACAACACCATTCTGTTTTTAGCGCAAACTCTTTCTCTATTTCGAGTGCTAAACGGCAGGTTTTTCTCTGTTTTGCTGATTTCCCACTGATATGTCCGAGAACCCGAAAAACATAAAAAGATACTCCAACCCGTCGTTTATGGGTCAAACCCTGATTCGGATAGAGAATGGCGCGAACAAATAACCTCGAATATGAATGAGGTGTCGACGTCCAAAAACAGGAATATGCAGAGCCGTCTCCTTGGCGCTTGGCCGGAGATTATATAGGCAGATGACGGCTGCTTTGATAATTTTCACGTCGCCAGAGACTTTTTCGTGCCCGCTGGCAAGCAGGAGAACTGCAATATTGCTGGCGAGGGTCGTTGTTGTGCGGGGGAAACCACTTTTTGCACTTTACACAGCGTTTTTTTTAATATGAATGTGTGCCATGTCCTGAAATTTCCGATAAAATAAAATGAAC
>JBAXYW010000040.1:0-15414 GCA_041670605.1 Lentisphaeria bacterium | reverse complement strand
GGAGCTTCCAGCTCCGGATCCTCCCCGCTCCCAGAATGTGGCCGGAGCTTCCAGCTCCGGATCCTCCCCGCTCCCGCTCCCCTACAACTTACAATTTCCCCGTTCCCCGTCTCCCGTTTCAGGAGTCTTTCCATGCCGATGCACACTCAGGTTATTGCCGCCGTTCGAGATTCGAAGATGCTTGAGCAGGTTTTCTGCAGTCCCGTGAACACCGTTTTTCTGTTATGTGGGAGTATCTGTGACCTGGAACAACAATGCCACCGGCTGCATCAAGCTGGAAAAGAGGTGTACCTCCATGTAGACCTTCTTGATGGCCTGAAAGGCGACAGCAGCGGCATCCACTTTCTCTGCACTCACTGCCACCCGGAAGGCATTATCAGCACAAAAGTGCACTGTTTAAAAATTGCCCGAGATGCAGGATTGCAGACCATCCTGCGCTGTTTTGTGATTGATTCTCTGGCATTAAAAACCGGCAGGCAGCATGTTCACCTAGCAAAACCAGACTTTGTCGAAGTACTGCCGGGGCTTTCCCCGAAAATCATCAAACTGGCAGTCGAACAATTCGGACTTCCCGTCATTGCGGGCGGACTATTGAACGAATCCGAAGACATTGCCGATGCCCTGAAAGCTGGAGCAACCGCTGTTTCAACCAGCATCCCAAAACTTTGGAATATGCTGCAAAATAACAACAACTGACAAGAAAAGAGAAAAAACAAAATGCGTATTGAAGAAATTGACCGGAATTTCGTAACGGCAAAACTCGGTAACGTGGACTATTTATTTCGGGATGCCGGACACCAAGCCTTTACGTTATCTGGCCTAGCCTGGTTTGACCAGGAAAAGAAGTATTGCCGTCTACCACAGGATGCACTGAGCAAACAGAATGAAGGCGTACAAAGCTTGGCATGGAATACTGCCGGCGCCCAATTGCGCTTCCGCACCAACAGTGCAAAGATCGCATTGCGGGTGAAATTGCTTTCTGCAAGTAATATGTCGCACATGCCCGCATCCGGACAATCGGGTTTCGATCTCTATCTCGGAGTCGGCAAACAAAAAAACTATCTAAAAACCGCCATACCCCCCATCAATACGGACCAGTATGACACGCTGATTTTTGACCATCAGGAATCCATCGACCGGGAATTCACCCTGAATTTTCCGCTTTACAACGGAATCAAATCGCTGGAAATTGGCCTGTTGCCGGAAGCAACAATCTCTGCGCCGACTCCTTTCAGCATTACTGCTCCGGTTTTATTCTATGGTTCTTCAATCACGCAGGGAGGCTGTGCTTCCCGGCCAGGCAATTGCTATTGCCAGATTCTATCACGTCACCTGGATTTCGAATGCCTGAATTTTGGTTTCAGCGGCAGTGCGCGTGGCGAAACTGCCATGGCAGAACTCATTGCCGGCCTAAAACTGGCCGCTTTTGTTCTGGATTACGACCATAATGCGCAAACTCTTGAATATCTGCAGAAAACTCATGCCCCATTTTATCAACGGGTTCGAAACCACCAGCCCGACCTGCCAATCGTTCTGGTCAGCAAACCGGATGTCGATCTACTACCCGATGACGCGGCACTGCGCCGGAAAATCATCAAAAAAACGTATGACCAGGCCAGAGCCAGCGGGGATCAAAACATCTTCTGGGTCAATGGCAAAAAACTCTTCGGGAAAAAAGACCGTGACGCCTGCACGGTCGATGGCTGTCACCCCAACGATCTGGGCTTCTGCCGAATGGCCGAACAGATTGAACCGACTTTACGAAAAGCACTCCAACTGACACGATGAACAAAAACTGCGGGTGCAGGCGCCTGCTACAAAACAATTACGGACACCCGCAGAAGCCTGCAACGCAGACCTCTGCGGCGCAGGTGTTATGCTCCTTACAACTCTACTTGAGATCAGCCAGGTTAATTCCGGTTTCCTCCCAAAATAAAGTATCTTCGACCGGTTTATTATCCAGTTCCCAGAAGTGATTCATGACATCTTCTTTTCGGACGCCTTTGCTGGTTTCGCTCTGCAGGTATGCCAGCAGATTCTCGGGACTTATTGCTGCCTTGACTTGCAGCTGTTCTGCTTGCTTCAGCAAAGCCGCAAAAAATGAAGCAGCAGCAGGTTCCCGACAGGAATTTTTGTTAAAGGTGCAGACAACCAGAGTTCCGCTGCCAACGCGCAAAGCGAACAAGTGGGAAAAACGACGCAGGGTATCCGTTTCCAGGAAATCTTTCACGCCATGAATCAGGCCTTTCATACGATCGCGGACAGGTTTATCCACCCCGCAAACATATTCCTCCGGCAGGCAGGGGAAATCATCCAGATTGATTTTATAGCCATTTTCCAACAGCGGCTGAAGATTCATGCCGCCATACTTTCCACTGGCGAGAGCCTGCTGCACCCAGGGAGCCTGCAGGATGGTGCCCAGATTGCTACCGCGGTCCCAGATACAGGGTTTAAAACGTTCCAACGCCCCCGGCCAGTAATATTGATTCCAAGGATCATCTCGATGATACAGCAAAACCATCGTTTTGCCCTGCTCAAGCCCTGTCAGTAATGGTTGATCCAAGCAATCTGTAATCACAACCGTACTGCTGACGTCCTGGTGCACGGGCAACGAATTGACAAACTCGGTAAAACCGGAATGCTGAAGCTCCAATACCGGACGCTTTTCCAGTTGAACCGGGGGATATCGCCAGAATTCCCAGCTGTTTTGCAAGTCCAGGCCGGAACCGTTAAAACAAACTTGTAAAGTATACGAGGTGGGAACTTCCAGAGCCGGCAAACGCAAGTTCAGTTCCACCAGCGTTTGCAGGCCAGTCACCAGAATAAAGTTCTCCCCACGATACAGCAGACTACTCTGGCTGCCCTGTTGCAAAGTCACTTGCAAAGTGCCACGGGGATGGCTGCAGGTGCCATAATGAGAAAGGCAAATCTTGAACGGTATCACCTGATCAGACCAATAACTCTCGCAGGAAAAATCCGCCAACAAAACAGTATCCGCATTAAACTGCTGCATCCAAGCCGGACAAATGTACTTGTCATCATCAAAAAAGTCAACAATCCCATTGTTGTTTTCATATTTCAGACAATCCGCAAACTGCAGCATTTCAAAACCGCATAAGGAAGAAAAACGAAGCCGCTCCAAATAGGTCTTTAAGGCCAATTTTTTAAACTTGCGGGAGGCCTCAATGTAATCCGCATACAAACCCGTCAGTTTTTTCCGGGCAATCAGCTTGGGTAATTCAGTCAAATAACGTGGCTTCCTGATACCGTTAGCCTGCAACCATTCGTCCCCTACCCGGCTGGCAAAGGCATCATACTTTTGACTCTGAGCGGCATAATCCGGAATATCAATATAGTGCATCGCTTCATGCGCCAAAACCGGTTTAATTGGAGTGGCCTGACGCCGTACGGAAGCCGAGATTTCTCCCTCATGAACCGTCTCTTGCAAAGGGGCATCATACGCAGAGCCATTGATTCGCCAGCATTGATCCGATTGAAACATACCGGCATGTTTCTTCAATGGAAAAAAATAAGCGATGTGCTGGGCAAAAAGATCTGCGCTGCCGCGATCATATTCTCCCCATCCGGCATTGTCCATGATCAATTTATTGGGCGCGAGTTCCTTGCCGATTTCATACAAACGCATAACCCCAGGCTGATGCCCGGCATTGTGCATTTCATTGCCAATACAGAAGATCGCCATCGAGGGATGATTCCGATAGCGTTTGATCACCTCCACCCAATTCTGATGATCCAGCGAAAGTCTCTGTTTATTACCTGCCGCATCATATTCATAAGAAAAACCAATTTCGGCGTGGATCAGCATCCCCAGTTCATCAGCAGCTTCAACAAACTCCGGACTGGGAACCGTACTGTGAAAACGCACCAGATTGAAACCGTATTTTTTGGCCTGGGCAATGTTTTTCAGGCAGGCTTCTTTCCAGGTACCACCGGTCATATTCGGGTGATCATGGGCAATAATTCCTCGAATATACCCGCGAAGATAACGGGGTTTGTTATTGATCAGAATCTGCTGGTTACCCAAAGTAGAGATTTCACAATGACCAAAGCGAAAGGGCGCGGAATCGTTGCAGCGAAGCTCATAAAGCTGAGGATTTTCCGGAGACCAGGCCTTGAGTCCTGCCGCATCAATGGTCAACCTGTAACGGCCATTTTCCAATCGACCTTGCTGTAAAACATCATACTCAGCAACACTGGTATCCAAGGTCGTAATGCCAATTTGGGTCACGGGGTGTTCCGTTTCGAGAAAGATCAGCTCCCCCCGACTGTATAAAAAAACATCCTCCATCACTTGCTTTCTCCTCTATGTATCCTCGGTTATCCGATTTCCTGTCAGAGCGTAACAATGCGCTCCACAGCCAAGTCTGCCAACCTGCTCCCGGACAATGATTAAAATTCACTGAGTAAAATACAGTTTTTCAGCACCAGCACCCCGTCTTTCCCAATTTCGCTGCAGGTACCTTGAAACGATATACTGTTATTTTCTACTGAGTTTAGCTCTTCAATCTCCTCTTTGCCAATATTACTGAACTGGCATTTGAGGTTGGTGGTAAACATCATCACGGTAACTCCTTTGCTTTCCGGAAGAATCATTGACGGCTTGCCAACCAGATTGTACACTTTGCCCTGGTGGACCCGGTTGAAGTCCTCCGCCGGCATACTTAACATCGCGCGCCGTAAATCCATTACACTTAACATATCCCCACGCCCGCCAAAGACATCGCCATCCTTACCACCCGAACCTTTACGGGCAGTCGCCAGCGCTTCCTGTATCTCTGCATCATTCAGCAGGCGGCATTCCTTGATCTGGGGTTTAAGATAGCGTTTCGCTTTCTTGTTCATATCCTCCAGCACAACATCACCCTGTTCATTCTGCTCCAGCACAATCCCTATGCAAACTTCCCCTGTATTCAAAAGCAAACGGTGCGTTGGTATTCTCAGCGTAATGCTTTTCTGCACAGTGTCATTCCGGGGAACCTGGATTCGACCACTGACTGAGACCCCTGAACTATGTTCAATTTTCAGGCGCTGTTCACCGGCCAGGATATTCTGCAAAAGCAATGGATAAGATTTGCTCTGACCGGGTTCTTCCCGGGTAACTCCCATCAGAACACCCTGTAAATAGACCTTGCAATTCCCCGGTTGGGTGAGCACTTCCAGATTACCCAAATTGCTTTGCAGCTCGACCGTAAGCTTTTCGCCCCGAGCTGCTTGAATTTCAACGCTCACTTTTTTGAGTTCGCAGCCCGGCCCGCGCAGAATAAGCTCATGGCTGCCCGGCTCCAGATTCTCCAACAGAAAAGGAGTTACCCCCAGAAATTTGCGCTCCTGCCAAACATGCGCGCCGGACGGATTGCTCTGTAAAAAAAGAGTTGCGCTTTTCTGCCGCAAAACCGTTGGCCGGGAAGGTTGAATATCGGGAACATGAATCGTGCGAATACTGTTTTCATACCCGGATTTACGCAGCTCCAAACTGTGACGTCCAGGAGCAACCTTCCGCAACAACAGCGGGGTAAATCCCTCTTGTTGCTCCCCATCCAAATAGACTTCAGCCCCAGCTGGATCACTATCCGCCAGAACGACTTCACTGCTCAATGGCGCAGGACGCTCCAAATCCTCCCGCTCCCTGACCGCCGGCTTAGTTGATAAGCTATCAGCAGGCGTTGACAGCGCCTTATCTCCGGACGGAAAAATACTTTCCGTCCTGTTTTGTGGAGTTGTTGCAGGGACGGCAGCCGCATCATCAGCCGACAAGGCCAACGCAGTAGCGTCAACAACAGGGTCTTCAACTTGCAACGCCTCCATTACCGCCACCTTTGCAGCGGAATCCTCTTCGGGAGCAAAGACTTTCACTGCCAGATAAGCGACTAAACCCAGAATCGCCAGAAGCAGAAGAATCTTCCCCCAGGGAACAGAAATACTGTTCTGCTCAAGCACAGGGGCTGCAACCGCTTTTGCGACATTGGAAACGGGAAAATCTGCCTGATCATCCAGAAAAACGAATTCATGATTAAAAACGGTAATCCGATCGCCGGGCTTCAAGGCAGTACCACTGCTGATCCGAACTTCGTTCACCAAAACACCATTGATGCTGTTTTGATCTTCAACAAACCACTCTTTGCCTATTCTGGAAATCGTGCAATGGTGCCGCGATACTCCACTTTCATGAATCACATATTGATTGTCCAGCTCCCGGCCAATGGTAAAAACCATATCAGTCAGTGCAATTACCTTCCCCGGCGTATCCCCTTTTACAATACGGAGTCGCATGGTATCCTGCTCCTTTTTTGACGGCTAATTCCACCCTAAACTGTTGAATTTCTTATTTCAGGCTATAAATTATCAGTTTATTGCTGAACTTCTATTCTGAAAATTTCTTCGTTCCCTTACGCTGACCGAATACTCCTGAATACTATAATCGCAAATTCTGATTTTGAAGCAAAATGATTGATCTGCATTGTCACAGTACGGCTTCCGACGGCAGTTGTACACCAACTGAACTTATCCATTTGGCAAAAAACATTGGTTTGTCAGCGCTTGCACTGACGGATCACGATACCACCGCCGGCCTCGCCGAATTTCTTAAGGTTGCCCAGCAGGAAAATTTTACCGCCATCCCGGGAGTAGAATTGGCGTGCAGGGATGAACAGCTCAAAACGTATCATCTCTTGGGACTATATATCAAACCCGAACATCCGGAATTTCAGAGCTTGCTGCAAACAATCCTTTGTTGGAGAAACGAACGTAATGAAAGTATTATTGCGCGTTTAAATCAACTTGGCATAAAAATCTCCCGTGAGGAGATTGATGCCTGCTGCCAGGGAGAAGTCCTCGGTCGTCCACACATTGCCAAAGCCCTGACAAACAAAAAAATCTGTCGTACCATTAAACAGGCTTTTGATAAAATTCTTGGCCGCGGTTGCGAGGCTTACGTTTCCCGACAGGTTCCTTCGCCGGAAGAGTGCATTCGGGTTATTCATGCTGCCGGCGGACTGGCTGTCTGGGCACATCCGTATTCCAGCGACAGAATGACCAATACCTGTTGCCGGAAGCTGGCCTCGAAACTCAAAGAGCTTGGACTCGATGGCATCGAAGCTTACTATTCCCTTCACAAAAGTTCACAAACCATGGAAGCCATGAAAATCGCAACCCAACTGCAACTGCTGGTCACCGGCGGCAGTGATTTTCATGGCAGCCATTTCCCAAAACTCAATCTGGGAAATGGTTACGGCAATCTTCAAGTGCCGGATGCCCTGCTGCCCATTCTTCAGCAAAAGGCAGGTATTGACTCTTGTAAGTATTAAACATAGGAGAAAACAATGAATGTATTACTGATTAATGGCAGTCCCCATCAATATGGCTGCACCCACACTGCACTTCAGGAAGTCGCTAGACAGCTGGAAATCGAGGGCGTCAGTTGCAACGAACTGCACATCGGCAGCGGACCGATCCATCCTTGCACAGCCTGTGGAGGCTGTGCCAAAACCGGACTCTGCGTCTTTACCGAGGACTTGGTGAATAAGGCCGTCGAACTGACCCAAAAAGCCGATGGGCTGATCGTCGGCTCACCAGTTCATTACGCCGCCCCGAATGGTTCGCTGTGCGCCTTTATGGATCGCATGTTTTTTATCAAGAATAAAAAGTTTGCTTTCAAACCCGCTGCCGCTGTTGTCAGCTGCCGCAGAGGCGGGGCTAGTGCAGCCTTCGACCGGCTTAATAAATATTTTATGATCTCCAGCATGCCGATTGTTTCCTCACAATACTGGAATTCCGTACATGGCACCACACCGTCTGAAGTCAAACAAGATTTGGAAGGGATGCAGACGCTTCGCACGCTGGCTCGGAATATGGCCTGGCTGATCAAAAGCATCGCCGCCGCACGAACGACTGTCCCACTCCCCATGCAAGAAAAACTGACCGCGACCAATTTCATCCAGAACTGACCGCAACCAAAAACTCGGCATGCCGTACCCTTACGCGCCACACACGTCCAGGATTTTACGGTATGCCCAGTCGTCCCATTCTTCGTGCACTCCGATCCCATTCAGATCACCATAATTTTTAAAAATGAGGAAGCCCCGGAAGGCATCAACCATGCGTTCCACTTCCGCCTCAATTTTTTTACGATCACCAGTCGGCAGGACCTGCTGAATATCAACGGGAGACCACAAGCAGCTCTGATATTTCTTTAGTAGCGAAGCTAAATAGGTGAAATCATAAATTGCCGGCTGATCAAACTGAAAACAGTCTACCCCTGCTTTGAGCAATGGCTCCAGGATCTTGCGGTTCTGCCCGCAAGAATGCATGAAAATGTGGATGCCACGTTCATGGGCGAGAGCAAACAACCTAGTATATAATTCACGAAAATACTCATCCCACATTTCCGGTGAAAATAACAAGTCATTCTGAGTACCCATATCTTCACAGAATACCAGTGCATCCGCTCCGGCATCTCCTGCCGCCAGAATCAGAACCTCAAAAACTTCGGCCAGCATGGCATGCAGACGGTGCAGCTCCTCCGGATAAAGAACCATGTCCAGCAGATAATTGTCCAGCTTCCGAATGTAACGAGCTTGCGCAAAAATCCAGCCCGGCAGCCCGGCCAGACGAAAATAATCAGGAAATTCTGCAAAGCCTTTTCGGTAACACTCCGCGGCCTCGGCTCGGTCATAAACCGGCAGTTTGAAGTCCGCAAGATCTTTCCAGTCGGCAATCACCGGGCGGAAGATTTCGCCGCCTTTACAGGCGCCTTCAGCAGCTAGTCGATGCCAGATATTTCCCCAGATATCATCATAGTATTCATAGACCCCTTCGACCCAGCGGCGAGGCTGATATCCCTTGGGGAATCCCGGCCCAGCACCCACCAGGTCATTACGTCTTTCCCGGTCGAAATTCAACCCCGGACGGGCAATCGGGTGCTGTTTCAAATTCGCGTAGATGATTTCTCTGGATGTCATGATACTTTCTCTTTTTTGGGAAATGGACTGTTTTTCTGAGGCCACCCCAGCAAACATTTTGTTTTTTCAGCTCCAGATAAACGGAGAATCCCAAGAATTCACATGGAGAAAACAGGAAAGCTCACGAATGACCATGTGTCCTTCCCTCACCACATTAAAGTAACTGAGTTTCCAGATATTTCAAGATCTCCTGCCACTCTTTGCAGTAGAGAGGCACTGCAGAAAAAACGAGACGGCAGTTGGCGGTCGCTTGCGACCACCGGGAACGGGAGCGGATCCGGAGCTGGAAGCTCCGGCCACATTCTGGGAGCGGATTCGGAGCTGGAAGCGTTGGCCACATTCTGGGGAGGATCTGGGAGCGGGGAAGCAAGCCATAAGCCCGCGGGAACTACGCAGCCTGAAGGCTGAACTACAAACATACACGTACCCAATGCGTTACATAAGTTGCTACAAAATTTCTTCCACAAAACTCGGAAATTTGCCGCGTAGCGGCTCATTTCAACAAGAAGCTTGATGATAGTAATTACAGATCAGTAGAAGATGATATTGTAGTTCAAATGCGCCCAGCTGGGTACTTCGAGTTGCCAAATTTTCAGAATGATTTCGGCACACGGCACCCCCTCATCAACAAGTCACAAACTACGGGCTTGCGCAGTAGCGGCAAACCTCATTCCAGTAAAGATCAACAGAAATACGAAATAGCGCATGATCGACCTCCTCAACAACGTGCTGCAGACTCAGGAACCAGCCGCTGTTTTTTCAGGCAGGCTGGCAACCTCCATTTCAGAAAATTGCAAGATGAAATGTGAGGTCTTACGAAGAGACCCAGCTAAGTCCTCATATGGCAGGGCGCGCGGTAAAAGCTTGCGTTGCAGGGACAGCGCAGCAGCCACCCCTGCGACTTCGCCAGTCAAAGCTGCCGCAGGAATGACGCGGGTAATTTCCCATGCATCCTCACGCGCTGAAATGCAGCGTCCGGCAGCAAGCACATTGTCCAGGTTCCTGGGCAACAGGCATCGATAGGGGATAGCCCAGGTTGGCCCGATACCACGCCATTCCGGAACCAGCCCAATACTGTCAGGAAAATCAAGTTCACCCATGTTGCTTTCCAGCATAAAATCCCCTTCAATGCAACGGGTATGTCGCAAAGGCACCATCGATGGCAGAACCAAGGGATAGCGGGTATACCGGGTTTCCCGTCCACTGCCATAGTCTACCTGCAATTCCTGACGATACCGCCGCCGACCTTCCAGCAGGAAGTCCGAAACCATTTTGCCGTTGATTCCCTGTTCCGTATCCTGGTTGCTGATGGGTGAAGACATGATGTGAGTTGACACCTGCTGTCCGAAAGTAAAGCTGGAGGATTTTTGCGCTTCGCGGTGTTCAATGATCCAGGAAACCATGGCATTGCTGGCGCAATGGCAAGGATGTCCGGCCATGAAAGCCAGGTCGGCATCGCCGCTGGCATCGATGAAAAGGTCGGCGGAGATGGCGATCTTTCCACTCTTGTTGAATACTTCGATCGCGCGGATCTTTCGATCCTGACAGCGACAATCGATCAGGCAACTGTCATACCACACGTCAACACCGGCCTGCAGCAGCAGTTCATCCAAAGCCAGGACAAAAGAAGCCGGTGAAAAATAGGCCATCAACCTGTTTTTTCCGGTTGGCTGTCCCTGCTTCCAGTCCTCCGGAATATCGGCAGGCCCATATCGATTTGCCGCAATGAGAAATTCTTCAACGATGCCGAAACTGACCTGCTGTCCTCTGCCATCACACAGCGGCAGATAGACCAGGACAACACCGCTGGTGGCCAGCCCCCCTGGAAACACCGTTTTTTCCAGCAGAACTGTACGGCAACCCCTACGAGCCGCCGCCAGTGCCGCGGCACAGCCGGCCACACCGCCACCACACACGGCAACATCATATTGTTTGCAAAGCATAACTACCTTTCCGCTGCATCCTCTCTTCATGCCATTGAAAAAGCCAGCCCTGAGTACAAAAAACAGACTTTTCCACCTTCGATCCTCCGCTCCAGTTACTCCATAACACTGTGCAATACAAGTATTTACGGAGTGGCACCCGGCCTGATGCTGTTTTTCACGATGAAACTTTTGACAAAAACATTCGCCTGTAGCAGTTTGGTCGGGATGAACCCCCCAATATAAAGATAAGAATCCGCACCAATATTGACAGGTTTAGGAAAGGAGATGCTGGTAAAATCCGCTTTGCAGATATCCTGAACAGGAAATTGGCAATAGCCAGTTATTTTCATGCTTTTAACATCATAAACCCCAATGCGGCTGGTGATTTTTCCTTCCGGCAGCTTTTCTGCGTCACAGCGCAGCAAGGCCGAAACCTGGTACTGTCGTTCGGAATCCAACCCATGGGGAATTGCAAAACTTTTGATTTCCCAGCCATGATTCCCATTCATCATGGCGATTCCATCCAGGTAGTGTTTCGCTTCGATTTTTCTTCCATCCAAAACAATTTGATCAAAATACAGAGTGCCAAATTGTTCCGGTTTGCTTCGATAGGCAGTGCTGTAGATTGGACTCCATGCCGCCGAGCCAAGCCAGTCCGGCCTGGAACGGAAGAAATTGCAGCGCAATTGTTCTTTGCAGTATCGGGGTAATGCTGCCAACGGTATGGCAAGCACCCAGTGCCAATCCTCCGGATCAGACAAAACCTGGAATTCTCCGGGAAATTCCACCACCTCGCTTTGGACTACCTCCTGATCACCATCGGGATTACTGGTAAGGATTTTCCGATACCTGTTAGCCAAACGCTTTCCGGAGGGGGCAATGCCAAGTTGCAGCATCGGATAGGCATTTTCACCATAGAAGAAAAGCTCCACCGCATCAGACCAGAAATCCGCCGGCGGTTCAACCTTCGTCTCGTATTTTTCCTGATAACATACATAAAGAAAACCGCTGTCAGCTGTCAACCGCATTTGCGGCGACTTTGGCAATTCGCTGCCGTCAACAGAATTACGCCAGGGACGCAAGACGGGAATATCCTGCCACGAAATCCGTTCCGGCTTCCCCTGTTGGTCGGCAATACGGTCAATAATCAGACCGGCGGGTGCCAATCGGGGAACTTTCGGGGGCGGCAAATAAATCGACTCCTGATCCCTGTCCATTTTGACCAGCACATGGCGATCCGTATACACTTTGTCATTTTTAAAACAGCAGGAAACATAAATATCCCACAGCTGATCCGGATCATTTTTGTCGAACAGGTGTCCGACATCACATCGAGCATAGGTCGCCATCATGCCAAAACCAGGCTTTTGATAAGTTTCCGGTTTTGGTATGGATAAGGCGCTGTTTCTTGTCAATGCTGTGCGACCAAGATAATAAAGCCGGTATTCTCCATCCTTGTCAATCAAAATTTCAACATTTTGGTAGCGGTCGCCAACCGGATAGGAGTAAGAAATCGTTCCCATTTTGGGGACTGGAGCAATGGCTGCAACTCCAAAAGCAGCGGCTTCATCAAACTCCAGCGGCACTTTGTTCACTGCGCCGGTCGCCTGCCAGACCCGTCCAGGCGGCAATGCTGTAAACTCTTTTGGCAGGGGTTTTCCTCCCTGGGAAATTCCGAAAAAATGACGTGCCGTATCCAGTAAGCTTTTTTTTGTCCAATCGTAATAACGCTGTTTATCCTGTTGGCTGACATGGTTCTGGTAATTCGGATCAAAGGAGCGTTCCATAATCAATGCAATAGCTTCCTGCGAACGGGCATAAATCGCTTCCGGCTGCAAAGGCAGTTCAGGATAAGCCAATTTCAGTCTCTGCCAGAGATGCATAGTATTGAAATCCAGGTTCAACCGGGTCACTTTCAGATGAACAAGAGCGACCGGTTCATGGGCAACCAGCGTCTGCATTTGATCAAACGTCTTCTGCCAGCGTAAAAGCCGTTCCGCAGTCAGGTAATCTACTGCGCGCGGATCCGCAAACCAGCGCACAAAATTCGGATCGGCCTCCATGAGTTCCTCCAGTTCATAGAAATACTGAAGCATCAACGGCGCTGCCGAACCATAAACATGCTGGATGTATTCTTTAATCAAAGTGTCAATATCCTGCGTGACATCATTGGCAATTTGGGTTTCCAGAAAAATCAGCAACCCGGTGAAGCCCATGTTACCACGCGTATACAGGCTTTCCGCTTCGGTGAAAAGCTGCCGGATATTGTGACGATAACCCAGCTGAAAATCAAGAGCTGGGCGCCGGACATTTCCAAACAATGGCAAACTGACCAGAGGACGGGCGAAGGTTGTAGCATAATAGTAAAAAAACTGCTGCTGGGAAATCTCACCCCACCTGCGCAACATGTCATAAATTTCTGCATTGCTGGGGGCATTCAACGGTTTGGAAAAATCAGCAGTTATAAAGGCCAGATAAGGAACAAGATTCTTTGGGAGTTTCCCATTCCCCAGCGCAGCGGCGAGCGGGGGCTTCTCTGTTGTCAAACTGCCATAGACCAGAAAACGAAGCTGAAGATTGGGATATTTTTCCAGGAAATAGGGAGAAGCAGAGTGGATTAAATAATCAAAAATCGGGCCACCAGGAGATTTATATTTTTCTTCCAGTGCGATACACTCCGGGCAATGACATATACGGCAATCATGATCATCATGCGAAACGTCCACCCGTACAAATTCGCTTGCCTGAACAGCATGCTGCTGGAGAAGTTTTTCGATGTTTTCAGTCATCGTTTGCCGCAAGCCGGGATTGGAAAAACAACGATGCTTGCCCTGATATTCACGCTCCCCTTTTTCATTCATGGGGAAAAACTCCGGATTACTTTCAAAATACGCCTTGTCTTTTAAAAAATCATACCCCATGCCCGCCAATGGGGGCAGTAGCAGATTGTAGGTGTGAGTCAAGCCACCAACATGACGCCGCGGATTGAAGCTGTTATTATGAATCCGGTTCCGCCGGAAATAGTCTGTACTGGTTGGACATCCGGAAAGATTCCAGATCGCCTGATGTAAGTCGCGCAACAGATACGATGGCAGCATCCGACGCTGAAAAGGAGCCAAAGATAATTTCTCATATTTTGGAATATGGGATGTACCCCAATAGTGATAAAAACGAAAGCCCAACTTTTCTTCAAGAAATTGATACACAGCAAAAACAGTACCGCAATTGCCACCACCTAAAATGACCAAATCCTCGTCCAAACTGGCAAAATAGCGTTCCTCATCCTGCAATTCCGGCAAAACCGGCATCACTTTTTGAAGAACCAGTGAATTCCCGATAAAAATACGTTTGGAATATTCTTCTGCTTTTCCGCCTGTCACAATGGGAAACTCAGCACCCGTTGAGGCTTTGAGAAGCATTTGCAAGTCTTCCACAGTTTTCTGTAATTCCCCAGACAAGTCCACTGGCGGAACAAGAACATATTCGCTCTGTTGATTCTCCGCCAAAATCAGATCGCCTAAGACTTGTGTGCGGACGGCTAAAATCAGCATGATAAATATAATTTTTTTCACATTACCTCCTGAAATACGACAACGACTGGACACTCCTTGCGCATGAACCACCGTTTCCCTTGGGACATTTCCCCAACCCTGAATCTTACGGTTTTGCTCAAACATCTCCTAACTCGATGAATTCCTTCTAAATTTATCGGGTTTTTAAAATACTAAAGGTTTCAGTAAAGTAAGTGAAACCGTTATAGGAGGTCGATTTCTCACACATCTCGTACATGCAGTCATCCATCCGCTTGGGCATCGTAGCTTCAACATGTCCGTCTGCAAACGCCAGATTAATACGGTTTGCATGCCGAAAATGAGGTAATCCGGTCGATGTGGCACTACCATTATCGATGATTAATAAAGAAGAACGTTGATTGTTCTCATAAGCCCCACTCATTTGATAAGAATCTCCAATCAAGAAAAACTCTGCAGTTTTTTTCATTTTATTGCTGTTATAAAACTTACTGGTACCAATTGCCACACGAGCCTTCACATAGGAATGATAATAAGGAGAAAGATCAATCCCAAGCATCCCATAACTGACCTTGTAACGGTCAAAATTCGCTGCTGCGACAATACTGGTACGAGGGAAAAGCGGGCAAAGAAAGAATGTTTTCCCCTCCGGTACATAACCGGCATATTTGAGATGGTATAACCACCCGGCATCAGTGTGAATCCCTTGGTTATCATACAGCAAAAGAGAATTACTGTCATTCATATACGTTTGCGTTATGTAGGCCAGTTGATGCAGATTGTTGCTGCAGGAAATCGCTTTGGCCTTCTGCCGCGCTTTGCTCAAAGCCGGCAAAAGCATCGAAGCCAGAATAGCGATAATCGCAATTACTACCAGTCAAACTATATTTTTTATATCAATGTTTGAAATGTGTGCTATATTATATTTCAGTTTTTTTAACAACTTTCATGGAGAATTTTTTATGAACGCCTATATTTACG
>JBAXYW010000039.1:0-15688 GCA_041670605.1 Lentisphaeria bacterium | reverse complement strand
GCATCCGCGGCATTCATGGCATAATCGCTGATAATGCCGCGCGCACCAAGATCCAGATAGCGCGAACGGTCAGCCGATGTCCTGGTATTTGGTGCAACCAAAATAAGCGCGTCGTGCGGGTCTTCACCAGCAATCAATTGTTGATCCAAAATAATACGTACCGTTTCACCGCCAGGTGCAGCAGCACATGAGCCTTTGATCAAATGAAACGGGTGTTGCTGATAATCCGCAGCGACAAAACCGGGCTCAATCTGATCCCCTTTTAAAATAGTCAACTTCCCAAGCGAAGCCTCCCAACCCAGTGGGGTAATTTTATCCTGATAAGCAGTTTTACCATCCGCAGGAAAAGAGATTTTTTCGGCATTTGGAATACCAGTTTCCTGCAAAATCTCCAAGGTACGCTGTGCGGAAGCATGATAACAGGAAAAAGTCTGCCCCAGCTCAAGTTGTAGTAATTCTCCAGTATGCCGCAACAAGGACTCCGTTTGAACGGAGGACAGAAAGTGTCGATAACTCTGCTTCATCGTACAGGTTTCCCTTCGAAATGATTATTATTGTTAATTACTGCTTGAAAACTCATTGTCTATGATAACTTCTTCGACAATCCAGACACTGACTGACACTCGCACGTACGCGTACAGGGCAAAAAAATCGCCGGAACCCAGGCAGTACAATATCCTTCTCCAGCATATCTGCAAGCACTTGCAATAAACTCCTCTTCTCCCTCGTCTACCTGACCATACCACCCGTACTCATGACGAATAATAATATATCTGTTTATATAAGATTACAAAGGGAAAAAGCTCATATTAAGCCGATTCCTGTTTCTTGTTTTTTGGTGAAATTAGTTTTTTGAACAACGCATGCAAAACGCTGGATATGTGTACGCTTGTAATACCTTCAGACTGCGTATCCCCCGCGGATCCGCTCCCTCCCCAGAATGTAGCCGGAGCTTCCAGCTCCGGACCCGCTCCCGTTCCCAGATGCCTCCCCAGAAAGTAGCCGGAGCTTCCAGCTCCGGACCCGCTCCCGCTCTCGGATGCCTCTCCAGAAAGTAGCCGGAGCTTCCAGCTCCGGACCCGCTCCCGCTCCCGGATGCCTCCCCAGAATGTAGCCGGAGCTTCCAGCTCCGGATCCGTTCCCGCTCCCGGATGCCTCCCCAGAATGTAGCCGGAGCTTCCAGCTCCGGACCCGTTCCCGCTCCCGGCAGTCGCAAGCGACCGTCAACAGATGTGCTGTTTCGGAATTATTGCCGCCCTAAAGTTTTAGGGTGTGGACGAGAGTCCACCCCAGACCCATCTGTGTGTCCGTGTGCGTCACCCTTCTAACAGTCTGCTTTACGCCATCCCAAGTGAGGAAAATGCCGATGTGCAAATACGAGTGTATGTTTTATATTCTTTAAAATTACTCTTCTCCATCCTCTTTTCCTGATCGTTCCGCTTTATCCTTTCTTAAAAGGTGATTTTTTATCTGTAACAAGGATACTTATTGATGAAATTCATTTATCTAGCTGACACGCATATCGGGGGATCGGATGTTCAAGGGTATCGCCAGCAGGAACGTTATTTGCGCTATGTCAATGAGCTATTTCACCTGCTCAGTGAATGGTTGAATCAACATCCGGAGGTGCTTTTCCTGATTCATGGGGGGGATCTGGTCGATGATGGCACCCCGGAAAACATACTGTTGACCCGGGATCTGTTTGCCACCCTGCCTCTCCCTTGTTATCTATCCTTGGGAAACCATGACCTGACCTGTGCAAATTCGCTGTCGCAATGGCTCCAGCTGGCTCCAGATTTTTTTCCGCAAAGGCAAGCCGATTATAGCCTCATGAGGGAAGACATTCGCCTAGATTTCCTCTGCGCACAGTGGGGCAATAAGCCATGCCTCTGGGATCCTTCAGAAGAACAAATTCCAACCTTTACCGACCAACAACTCGCATTGCTGAGAAACGGTTTGGAAGGGAAACGACGAATCCTGATTACCCATGCCCCGCCCTGTGGACTGCCGGCAACACAAACGGGTTTGCAGAATCCACTGCATCCACCCGCTGGAAATTTCCAGACAGTCTTGGAAAATCTGGCGAAGGAACTCAAGCTGGATCTGATTCTTGGCGCCCATAATCACATGGACTTGGCTGTCAAATCGGACCCCGCCTTTTTTGTCACCACCGCTGCTTTTACTGAAACTCCCTTTGAATTCAAACTGTTTGAAATCACAAAAGATATACTCAGCATGTGTACACTGGACTTGGTTAATCAGCTCCCCTTCCGCTCCCACTATGACCACCAGAAAGGATATGTTCAGGGACGCCCCTGTGATCGCGGTTTCCACGAAAAGCGCAAGCTCAGCGAGCCGCCCCGTTGATTGAAAAGTCGCATGCCGCACCCCTGCCAGCCTGTAGAAAACACTTGCTGTAAAACTTTTCCGGGGAAAACTTTTCCGGAAAAATATTGACAAATGCGGGTTTGCTGTAATAGTAAGGGGATCGCCACATAAAACAAGTTGCAGGATGTAGCAAAGCCTGAATAATTCTTGGGTTCTTGTCTTTCACAATGAGGAAATATTATCATGTCGAGTCCATTGAATTTCATCAATGTCGTTCCCGTGTATCCGGATCAGATTGATTTCACCGTATCTGAAATCCTGCGTCAGCATCGTGACATTGGTTTGACA
The DNA here is from genome assembly GCA_041670605.1 of Lentisphaeria bacterium. GTDB lineage: Bacteria > Verrucomicrobiota > Lentisphaeria > Oligosphaerales > Oligosphaeraceae > JAQVUB01. The sequence continues at coordinate 13,012 of JBAXYW010000039.1, read as the reverse complement.
AAATTTGCTCTGTCACTCAGTTTTCATCCAGAGGGCACCCCCGCCCGGGACAAAGTATCTATGCTGGTCAACGCGCTGTCGGCCATTACCGGTGATTTGCGGAAAGTGCCATCTGTCGAACTCGGGGTGTTGCTGCAGAGTACCATGGGACATGGCTGGAGCGGGCCTGTTCCATTAACCAACGAACCCTGGCAGCGGATTGTCAACATGGATGGTGCAGTCTCCAGCCGGATGTGCCCTTCCGACCGCGCTTTCCGGGATTACATTCTTTATGCGGTCGATGAAACGATGAAAACAGGACCGAAATTTCTGCTGCTGGATGATGACTACGGCCTGCGTCCCGGAGAATGCTTCTGCCCAAACCATATCGCCATGTTCAATCAGACGATGAAGCGCAATTACACGTTTGAAGAGCTCGTAAATCTGATCCGAACAAAACCGTGGAACGACCCCGAAGTGATGATTTTTTCCCGACAGCGCGGGGAAATCGCGGTGGAATTCGGACGTGAAATCCGACAAGTCATCGACCGCCATGATGCGACAGTGCCATGCAGCTATTGCTGCTGTTGTGTCGGACAGGGCTTCGCCGCTGACCTGGCCAAAGCTTTATCCAGTCCGCAAGCGGCACCATCGGTTCGGGTGAACAATGCCTATTATGGCAGTAATTACCCGCAAAATCTCTATTCAATAGCCTGCCGGACTCCGATGGTTATGTATCAGTTGCATGGCGTGAATGATATCATTGACGAGGCCGATACCTTCCCGCAAAATTATTATAGCGAAAATGCGGCTCTGTTTCATCTGCATATTGTCAGCGGAATTCTCAACGGGCTCAATGGTGCCAAACTCTGGATGTCGGAATTCAATCAGCCGCAACATACTGCTTCCCAAAGCCGTTATGAAGAACTTTTCAAACAAAACATGGGCCTTTATGAAGAGTTGTTTGCCACGCTGAAAGGCATCCGTTGGCAAGGCGTCGCCAAGGTTTTGTATCATCCTCCCTTCATGCTGCACCCGGAAAAATGTTTGACTGCAGTATACGGCACCGAATGGAACCAGCTTCTGCTCGGCCCCTATGGCATACCCATCCGCGCCACAGACGAAAAACAGGAGGGAATTTTCAACCTGACAGAAACGGAAGCCGTAAACTTGTCCGCGGAACAGCTCAAGATTTTGTTCACAAAGGCCTTGTTAATTGATTCCAAAGCCGCCAAAGTACTGACCAAACGCGGCTTTGCTCAATACATGGGCGTGAAAACCGTTGAAGATGCGCAATTCTTCTTCAAAGGGGAATACAAGGACGGCTGGGATTGCGCGCTCTGGCTGATGTGGGAGGAAAAAGCTGCCAAACTGGAATGTCTTTCCGACAAAACACGCATCGTCACACATTGTGTCGACGGACAAACTCACTCCCGGAACGGTCGCAAAGTCGCTCCCTGTATGACCTTTTTCAACAATTCTTGCGGGGGACGGATTGTCGTCACAGCCTGGACTCCAGAGATGCCCTTTTACCAAATGTTACGCCCTCAGCGCCGGGAACTGATGCTCGAAGCGCTGGATTTTCTCAGCGGGGGATTACTGGAAATGACAGTGGAAGTCCCGCATCATGTGATGGTACAGCATGGAAAACTTCACGATGATTCTGAACTGCTGGCGGTCATCAGCTTGGGCATTGATCCGGTTCCGGCAATTCCAGTACGCTGCCAACGCCGAGTCGCCCACCTTGAACAACTTTCCCCAGAAGGAAAATGGCTGCCGGTCAAATATCAGCAAACGAAGCAAATTCTAAACATTGATACCCCTTTGAAACACTGCGAAACCAACCTGTTCCGACTGCATTTCTGATAACAAAACCCAGCCAGCACAGCGCCAGCTCAACATCTTGGGGGCACTCCTTCAAAGACTTACACGCCCGCTTTTTCCACGCTAAACTCCTCGATCGTTCGACCATCGCAGCCCAAAACCTTGATGGAGAGCTTTTCGGCGTCAACCCGAACTAGGGTCAAGGTATCAGTATCATTCGCCACCACCGTATAGGGCAGTACTGGAGTATTTTTCATACTAGGAATCTCTGGCTTGCCAAAACAGTGACACTTCCCGGAAAAAGGTGGCATGCGAAAATAGCGATGAACATGCCCGCAAAGCAGCAGGCTCAGCGGAGCTGTTGCCGGAATAGCAGAAAGAATCTGTAGCGCGGCCTGGGAATCATATTCGTCGTTATAAGGGGGCATATGCAAAAAAGCAATGCGGAAAGCTGCTTTGCGGTAATGCTCTCCGGCAACGATTTGTTCGAGCCACAAACGTTCTTCCTCCAACAGGCTGGCATTATCACGAAGCCCCTCCGGGTCGTCAGCGTGATCATCCCCAGCATCCAACACCAGGAAAAAAACTGCACCCTGCTGAAACGCATAATACGTTTTTCCGGTAGGATGCGGTAGAATCCGCAGATATTCACCGGCAAAAATGCCGACCTGTTCATGATTGCCCCTGACAAAAACCAGGGGCTTTTCTTTTGCATAAACTTGGCTCTGATCATCAAGAAAACCGGTATAAAACGCATCCGGCCCACTCATTCTGGAGAGCATATCCCCCAGATTGACCCAGAAATCGGTTTTGCACACTTCCGGCAATGCCATCAACTTCTTCAGAACCAGCCCATTGGAATGAATATCGGAACAGACTGCGAAAGAAAAAGGCTTGGGGGCGACCGATAGGGTTCGGAAGGTCAAAGGCTCCTGAGGCGGAAACAATACCCGTTTTGTCAACAAGGCAGACCAGTTGACCAACCGATATTGATAGCGGGTCGACGCTTCCAACCCGCTCAAATGAGCGACATGGAGTTTCGAATTCCGGCACAAAATCCCATTTTCCCGGTCAATGGGAATCCGCTCCCATTCCTCCTCCCCTTCTTTTTTATATTCCAGCATGGCAGCCGCCATGCCGGTCGTTGTCCAGGTGATCGTCATGGCGTCGTAGGCAGGATTCGAGAGAAAAGGGCCATGCGCCACCTGCTCTGAAGACACCGCCAGCTCAGTAAGCGCCTTTTCAAAACAGCGACGGGTCAAGTTCTTTTCGGGCTCCTGCCCGGTTTTGGCAAAATAGGCCGTTTCATAATCGCAGAAGAAAAGCTCCCCGTAATTTTCCACTTCATGAAAAGCAGTTTCCAGAGCCGCCCAGGAGGAGAATTCCTGCCGCGCCACGCTTTGTCGGCAGATATTAAAGCCCGTACTGAGGTTTTGTAGGCGCAACATGTCCAGCGATATCTGTATTCGAGCCTGCCAGCCATCGGCCAGGAGTATGCAGCGCGCATCCCACAAGTTATACGTCCCCTGGCTGTCAAAACGCCCACCCCCTGCCCCGACCGCAAGCTGAAGCTGCCATGGCACCGGTTCAATGGCGCCAAAAAAAATCTCCAGCAGGTCATCCTCCCAGACCGCCATACCGTTAGCACTGATATTGGCTCGAATCTGTGCAGGGTCAGGTTCTTGACAATGCACTTCCAGAAAAAGCGAACCGTACTCCTGCCAGATCTTCAGCCTAGTTTTTCCTGCTGGCAGTTTTCCCGTCCGAAACTGCATTATATCCTCAACCAGTACCTCTTCCCCCTGGCTGAGGGCAAGCGCTTTATATTGCTTGCTGAAATAAGATACCCATTTCCCGGATGGAAAAAAATCACTCGTCGTCATTGCTTTCAGATCCCTTCTTTGTTCACAACGCAAAACGCCGCTCCCGGACGGATTAGCTCTCACTATAATTCAATATTCAGAAACAAAAAAGAGACACACCTCCCAGCACAACGTTTTTTCACTTTGCGTAGCCACTTTTCAGCCCGCTTGAGCTACGCAGACTAAAGTTTATACTATATAGTAGTCCGTTTCTTGTTTGCAAAAGAAATCTGTAACTCGATCATCCTTAAAATTCTGGGACATGTGCCTGGTACCGCAGAGGTTTGCGGAACTCGTTGTGATCAAAAAAAAATCATGTGGTTTTTTAATGAAATGCCCAAAAGTCAATGTCGAGGCATTATGAAACGTTAAATTATAACGTGAGTCTGTGACATTTGCCTTTGAGTTATTAAAAAGGATCAAGGAAAAAATATGATGAAGAAGAGCCTCGCTGCTACAATTCTGCCATTCATTTTATGTTTGCTAAGTGCTTCTCTTTCCGCGGCAAAAATTTCTTCGGAGAGACTCAACTACAAGATACTAACGGCAGATCATCCTTCCGCGGTATGCCGGATAGCCGCATCGGAACTTGCCGGAATTCTTGAAAAAACTTATGACAACCCGATACACCTGAATGGCATCGACAAAAAGATCGTCTTTTTTATCGGTGTATCAGGTGAAGCAGTACTGGCGGGTTTTACGGATCTTCCGGATATCAAAGACAAATTCGGCGTCTTCATCAAAGAGCGCAATATACTTTTTTACGGCTTTGACGATATCGGCATTGAACCCGAAAAAAATATCCGCGGCCAGGCCGGCACCCTTCTTGCCGTCTATTATTTTCTGTCTCAATATGTCGGGACAAAATTCTTTTTCCCCGGTGAAAACGGCTATTCCGTCAGCAAAGAGAAAGAAATCCTCTTCACAGCAGAATGCGATGTTCCCGCGCCCTCCTTTGCTCTACGCGGATTTTCCCTGAAAACCGGAGAGTTTTCAGCCGAGGAAAAAATACTGTTTTTCCGACGTATGTTATGCTCGGTACCGGAATGGGGTCATATGGATATCTACTACGTATATCTCAACAACTGGAAAAAACGTTTTTTTGCTACGCATCCGGAATATTTCATGATGCGCAATGGAAAGCGGATCAGTGAGACCTATCCTAACCATGTCCCCTGTTTTTCCAATCCGGACGTCATAAAACAGACGGTTGCAGATATCATCGATAACCTCAACAGGGAACCGTTCAAAAGAACGGTGAAAATCTTCTGTGATGCCCCCATCAATCTTTGCGAATGCGACAATTGCAAAGCCATGAAAGAGCGCAAAATCGTCGGAGACGGAATAAACGTCAGCGAAGCAGTTTATGGTTTCCAGAAAAAAATAGCGGATATCATACACCAGACCCATCCCGACATTTATTTTCTGACTCAGACCAAAGGGCATTCCTATTATGAACCGCCAAAACTGACGAAACTGGACAACAGCTTTACGGTAAAGATACTTGCCTCGCCGCACCTTACGGATTTAAAACAACAGACCCTTGCGGTCGACATAGCGAAAAAGTGGAAAGATGCCGGGGTCAGGACATTGATCTTCGGTTATCCGCGGTATGATGATGTTCCTACTAAAAACATGCCCGTTATCACGCCGCATTTTACGGCAGAATATTTAAGAACTTTCAACGCAATTACAAGCGGCACCACAACCAGTGAACTGAATAACAATCCTTACTCCTTCAGCGCTCTCAACCAGTATGTTCAGGCCAGACTTTTATTTGCTTTGGATACCGACACAGACCAACTGATTGAGGAATTTTGCGCGTTCGCATATCCCGGCGCAGAAAAAGAAATGATCCGGTTTTATGATGAAATGGAACGTCTGTACAGAGATCGAAAAGATGTCCAGTTCGATCCTTTCTGCGACATCTATTTCTCAGGTAATCTGGAAAAACCAATGCGTCTATTGGAGGAAGCTGCCGGAAAAATATCCGGCAATCCGCTTTTCTTCGATCAACTGAAAAAGGATTTTCAAGCCTTTTATGAGCGTTCACTTGAGCAGAAGGAAAAGGCCGAAGAACAGAATGCCAGAAATAAAGTGCGACTGCAGGAGACAGAAAATCTACTTGAGCTTCCATATTCGGAGGAGAATATTGACATGAACCGCTCTCCGGATCAATGGGAAAATGCCATTTCACTCAAGTTTTCCGCACCGAAGGAAATCGAGGATTTCCAGGAAAGTAAGATTTATTTAATCGGTTCTGCCCATAACCTCTACGTTGGTTTTGTCGCAGCGGAAAACAGAATGACCGAACTGCGGGCAAACTGCCAGGAAAACTTTAAGGGAGCTTTCTGGTCGGATGACTGTTTCGAATTCATGCTTGTACCACCAAACCGGGAAAACTATTATCAGATCGTCATCAATGCCAATGCCAATTACAGGATATTGTCCCAGCCCCAGCTCAAAGATGTTCCCGATTTTGAAATTGAAAGCAAAGCATCACGTTTCCCAGACAGATGGACTGTTGTAATGAAAATACCACTGTCACAATTCGGAGAAATCAGTTCAGATTCGCAATGGAAGTTCAATGCTTTCAGAAACAGGTTATGTGACAGAAAAACTCAGCTTTCCGGAGTCCGAATGCTGGGGTCTAATTTTCACCTTATAAAAGATTACGTCGTTTTACAATGGTTGAACCCCAAAATGAAAAAATAGAGGGATCAACGGGGTTAGGCTGGAAGCAAACCAATGGATAAACTGGGAGCCGGAATCCGACCTTAATCATAATTTTTACGGATTGACTAATGAAAACTATCGATGTTACTCACAATTTTAATTTTGCCGGTTTGGATGGAAAATTACGTCGTTTTGCGTTAGAGGAATTAGCGGCTGCCGGCATCAAGCATTTGGTTTTTTCCACTTCACTCATTCATGCCGCAATGGCGGACGCCAATTTTGAGCAAGAAATCAGTTTGGACTTACAAGCCTTTGGCTTATCTTTTTTAGACTCACATCTGCCTTTTGGTATTCACGAAGTGATGAATTTGCCTCTCGAGGAAGAACGCGAAATTATGTTGCTTAGAAATGAGTTAGGAATGCAGTTAGCAGCGGCAGCCGGAGCTAAGGTTTGCGCTTTCCATACCGGAAACAACAATTTTCCTGAATATACGTTGCCGATATATCATGAGCAGTTGCTGCGCTCGCTGGAGCGTTTATTGCCAATGGCAGAAAAACTGCATTTAGTGTTGGCACTGGAAAATCAATGGACTCCCCCAAATGCCACCAGCAAGATGCTGGCGGCAGTCAAACACTTTGATTCGCCTTTTTTAGGAATTTGCTATGATGCCGGACATGCGAATCTGATGGCCAAGGGCAAAGACCAGCTGGAGCGTTCTTGCGTTCCAGGCTGGTGGAAAAACATGGAAATTGAATGGGATGAGCAATTACTGGAACGGGTTTTGCCGTATGTGGTGACCTGCCATCTACATGATAATGACGGAATCACCGATCAACATCTGCTGCCGGGAAAAGGCAATATAGACTGGCCTAAAATCATGGCGTTGCTGCGACAAGCCCCGCGTTTGCAGTGTATTCAAAACGAAATGAGTTTGCCGTCCGAAGGAGTGTCACTGAAACAGGTCGCGCAAACATACACCAGTTTAATAACCTGAAAATCGTCGAATACGGACACGAATTTTTGTTGCCCTCCCAGGCGTTTCACTAGGAGACGATGCCTGGCAACGGATTCTGTCGACCAACGCAACCGACCGCCTTTGCTCATAATGGTCGTTGTTTCTATGCAGTCGAACCAGTTGAGTATCTGGGCAAACGAATGCTGCTCCAGTTAGAAACCGGACTCCGACCCGACTTGCCCTATTCGACTTACCCTTCACGCTTCAGGCTGAGGCGGCTCCGAGTTGTCGTTATTCTGCAGGTGCTGGTTCGGCAAATCCCGTCTTGCCTCTTCTACAGTGTGCTCCACTGTGGCTTTTTTGTGAGCACGATCCCCGTTGGCGGCATGCCGTTGGTCCAGTTTTTTCAAAAGATCAATCTGTCCATAGAGCACAAGCGTGTCATCCATCCGGATCGTGTCAGCGGCACGTGGCGTGCCGATATACGTTCCGTCAATACGCTGAATTCCAAGAACCAAGACTCCCTCATGGGAGAGAGCGGCTTCCTGCAGGGTCTTTTGCTCGAGCCAATCCCCATGTTTAACGAGCAGCTCAGTTACGGCAAATCCATTCTGTAATTGCAGCAGAGAGCCGTAGTCCCTGACATCCAGATCCGTCCAGTTCTTCAATCCCCAGGAAAGCAGGGCGTTGACACGCTTGTTCATCCAGCGGCTTCGCCCGAATAGGCCAAGTAGCAACAAGCCGGCCAAAAGCAAGAGCAGAGGCCACCACCAGTGATCTGCTTGGATAGTCGTAAAAAGGGAGACTCCAAGTGCGGCAATTACTGTTGGGACGCTAATGCTCCCAGCCAGCATTAACAGCATGATAATCCGCCTGCGCACTGGATGGATTACAACGGATTCAGCTTCTCTGGTGGTAAAGCCGACGCCGGCCAAGGCCGACCGGGCTTGGAACTGCGCCGACTCGTGCGACATGCCCGTAAGAACCAGAGCCATTGCCGCAAGTCTCGTGATCAACATGGTAATGGCCACGATGATAAGTAAGGAAAAAACCGCGACTATCATTCTGCCTCCAGTCTGTGCTGAACAAATGATTAAACCGTTTTCTGTTTAACAGTAAAAAATAATATTCAATATGCAGTATTTCAACTGTAAAAAGCTTATTCACCGGATAAAAGTAACACAAAAGTTTTTACAATCACGATTTAAAATATCATATTTCTAAAAATACTGAACCACTGCAATTTTTTGCCACTACAACGCGTTCAATTTAATTTTCAGCATTTATCCCACAATTCAGGAACGAAAACGGCGCTGCGGCCGGGACAGTTAGCGCGCTGGCAAACCTGACAGCTGCGAAAATCTTTTGCCGAGGCGTATTGTATTCCAGAACAGCTTTTATGCGGCAACATCAAAAAGGAGTCGGTCAATTCAACCCCAATTTGTTTTTTGACATCACCAAGCAAAGCAAAAAGTTTGGTTTGTTCTTCGATAGCCCAAACCCCCGCGGCACCGGCACCGGGTAGCATACAGCTGCTTTTCTGCACCCGGAAACGCAACCACAAGTACTCCATGAAAAAACGCCTGGCATTAGCCAGTACCGCTTCTTTGATGGCTTCCCACCAATATTTTTGCAACAAATCATCTGCCGGCAACGAGAAGCTATCCAATTCTGTTCCGCAGCTGGCGACAAAAGGAAAAACCCGCTGCACTTCCGACAGCTGCTGCCGCAACATGCGGCTGCTGAAACGGATGCCATTAATCTGAATTTGATCTTCCGTTCTGGCTTCCACAAAAGCTTCCGCCATCAGCACTTTAGGCTTCGCCAGCGTCCGAGCCTTCTGAACCAAGTGCAGCAACTCGTCGGCATCCTCACTGCCGGGTTCAACATGAACCTTATCGAGCAGGGAAGCGGAATCCAACTGCCAGGAAATTTCGGTCAAAACATGTAATTTTGTTTTCACAATTTTTGCTCGATACTAATTTATGCCGTAAGGCCAACTATACCTGAAACCCTACTGCCAATTTGGCCAACATGTTTTTTTTCAGCTTGCTTCACTATAGCCAACACCTGGCAAAGTTGACCCATCCCAAACGGTTTTCCAGGAGATTTCATCCGCAGATTTCGCAGATTACCGCAGATTTTTTTGTTTGTAGTGGATTTTTCCGCAATTATGGAAACTGGAGGGCTAAAGATCGTTTTTTAATGTCATTCTGTATCTGTTTTTGCACAGGGAACGAAACTTCAACAGGTTGATGACATTTCATGTCACATCTCCAACTCCTTGAGTTTTTGTTGGAATTGCCTATTTACCGAACCCCGCAGGACAAAAAATAATGCATTTGTTTGTTCAGCTACCTCTGGACTCCAGTCCCAAAGACCATTGACCAGCTCCAGACGGCGCTGATTAACAACCCCTTTGCCACGTAATAATTCTCCACGAAATTCCTGCAGTAATTGCTCCAAACCGCTGTCCGAAAGTTGCTCACCCTGCCAGTTGCAAACGGTCAGATGCTCCGGGGCGCGGACACTGAGCTGGCGAGCACCAGCACGACTGCTAACAGGCCCAAACTGTAATTGCCCATACAGTTTTTCCCGGTCGCGATAAAGTATTGGGGCCTGCGGATTCAATTTGCGTAAACGCTCCAAACTTTTTTCTGGAGCCGCTAAATCAATTTTGCTTAAAACCAGAGTGTCGGCAGCGGCGACCTGCTGATCCAGTACCGGCAAAATATCGGCCAGCTTCGGATAATTCAGTGCATCAACCACAGTCAACACCTGCGGCAAAGCATAAATATCACGCAAATAGCTCTGTTGCAGCAGCAAGCTGGTATCGGCCGGCATGGCCATACCAGATGCTTCCAGCACCAACAAATCCGGCTGCAGCTGCTGAGCGATACTTTCCAGCTGCCCTACCAGATCGGCCTGTTTACAGCTGCAAAAAATGCTGCCACCACAGATTTCCCGAACCGGCAGATGAAATTTCTGCAAACGAACCGCATCTAGGGCTATTGATCCGAATTCATTCAGCAACACTGCCACTCGGCCAGCAGCAGTCAATTCTGGCAGCAGTGCTTCGAGGAGGCTGGTTTTCCCCGCTCCCAGGAAACCGGCCAGTAGCAACAGATTTATTGGCTTCATAAGCGGACTCCACTTTGGCCAGCCTGTCGTTTCTGGCTCAGTTTTTGCCGCAAAACCTCCACAAATGTCGGCTGATCTGGAATTTCTGAAACGAAGCGGACGTCCCGGTCGATACAGATACTGGGAATATTGCTTACGCCCAAGCTAGCCATCATTTGAATGCCTTCCTGGGTTTTAATGGTGTATTCCTGCACTTCGACTTGTCCCGGGAAAACAGCGGCCGCCGCCTCAGCCGCCGCCAGCATATATTGACAAGGAGCACAACCGCGTGAGTCCAAGGTCAATACCGCGACTTTTACTTTGTCCGCTTCAATATAAGCACTTAAATCAATTTTTGGAATCGTCTCTAAAGGGGGGTTCTGCGCCATCTGCTGGGCAATCCGGCGCTTTTCCGGATCACGTAAAACCTGAGCAACCACTTGCAGATTTTTGGGCGGGGTGGCATAAGGCAAATCACAGCCGGGAGCCAGGATAAAACCAGGATCCCCAGCAACCAGCTGCAAACACTTTATCGTATTGATCATGTTGGTCTGTTCGTCGCCCAGGAGCAGACCAGTCGTTAACGGCAAATTACCGCCAAAACTCAGTTGGCGAGCTTGGCAAAGTTCCCGCAAATAAGCAAGCGGGATATTTTCATCAACAGAAATATGGTCGCAACCGCTAGCACACATTAAGGGCAAGTTCTTCTGGGCATGTCCACAAACAAAAAAGGAACTTTTCGCTCCCTGTTGCCGGATATAATCGAACGTCGACCGCAGAATTGGAGAACAAAATCGTTGAAATTGTTCCGGAGCAATCTGGCTGGTCATCGGATCAACGACGGCAATCAGATCACAACCGCACTCCAGATACCAGCTGCTCACCCGACAAGCGCAACTGCCGGTAAAACGCAACAGTTCCTCAACATATGCCGGATCATCATACATCTGCAAAAATATGTCAGAGCCCAGCAAATGCAATGCCAGAGTCAAAGGCCCAGTACATAAACCATATAAAGCTAAATCGGGATACAAACGGCGTAACTCCCGAATCACTGGCAATAATACGGGAAAACGACCCGCCGAAGACTGAGGCAAAACTAAATCCGATAAACCAGATAAATGATTTTGCAAAGGATGACTGCATACCGAAGGCGGGTTGTCAACGGCCCAGTGTAATTGACAACCCAACACCTCGGCTTCCAACTGTAAATCAAAAATCACCGGCAAACCATCGGGATCATAATCGCTGATCGCTTGCCGCATACCAGCCAACATCAAGTCCGAACTATGTAGATAGGCCGCCGCCGATTTGCCCAGAAGTGAAGCACAGTGAACCCCGCAAAATGGGACCCAGGGAAACGGATCGGCACATTCCCGATTGATCGCTGCCAATACCAATTCCTTGCCGCGCATCATACCATAACTCCAAATCAAAACACCTTCTAAAATGACAAATGTCTTTATTATAGTGTTTGTTTTTAAAAATTCTTCCTGTATAATCACTTTTTTTGCTGTATATTGTCATATATTGTCAACGTTTCGATGAATTCACCAGCCTGGAAGTTCAGGGGAACCTCTTGGAGTGGACTGGCATCCACAACCTACACGATACTGCAACAATTCCAAAACAGGCAGGAAATCATGCTTAACCAGAGGTTTCAGCCGGGGAGAAAGGCACTCGCCAAAACCGGGTGTATCGGAGAGGCACTACAGAGAAAACGAAACAGCATACCTGCCGTTCTGTTGGCGGTCGCAATCAACCGCCAGGGACGGGAGCGGATCCGGAGCTGGAAGCTCCGGCCACTTTCCGGGAAAAATCCGGGAACGGGGAAGCGGGCTATAAGCCCGCGGAGGCGACGCAGCCTGAAGGCTGAACTACAAACATACACGTACCCAATGCGTTGTATAAGTTGCTACAGAATTTCTTCCACATAAATCGGAAATTTGCCGCGAAACGGCTTCGTTCAACTAGAGTCGAACGCCGAATCCCAGCACATGGCGACAAGAACGGTAATAATAAAGTTTTTTCTTCTTCTGATTTGTATTTGTCGCTGGCTGGCTTATTTTCAAAAACAATTGGACTGGCGGAATTATCAAGCGTACATAAAGAATGGTAAACTGCTGGCAACCGTATAAATTGCATTGCTCATTCACGTCGTGTTTTCAGGATGAAAAGGATCATTATGACAGATCAATTAGCTTGGCAGTGGCAAACGGATTTTGCGATCTTGAGCTTGGACAGTTCCGGTGTAATCAGCTCCCTAAAGCAAAAAGGCAGCAATACTACTCCGGAAAGGGAATTACTGGCCAAAACTTGTCCTTTTCTGCAAGTGATTTTGGCAGATAACAGTCGCATTGATCCACTGAAATTACAGGTACTTGACGACAAACTACTACTGGTCAGCTTTCCGCAAGGCCACGCCCGACTTGAACTAACAGCGAATAAACATTATTTCAAGATCAGCGTACTGGAAACACAATTGCCTGAAGTGCAAGGCCTGGTTTTCTGTCAATTCCTGCCAGCATTACAAAAATATATCGGAGAGATGGCCGGTCTGGCTTCTGATGACGAATCCGGTCTGGGCTTGCGCAG
>JBAXYW010000038.1:0-16051 GCA_041670605.1 Lentisphaeria bacterium | reverse complement strand
CCAGAAGGGGCAAAGAATACAGTATGGCGAACCAACTGCAAAAAAATCTAAAATACGTTTTCAACACAGAACGATGTTTCCTTGTCTTATCTGCATTCCAAGCACCAGAGTTGGGTTGAATTGCCGTCCCCTTCAATCGGGTAAAACACGGTTTTGAAAGGGTGTCTAATCAAAGGCTATCGAAAATCCTCTCAGGCGTCCTTTCCGTCGTCAAACCTCCGCCAGCTCAGGTCAGTTGTTTGGAATTGGCAAAACTTCCAACGGGCGTTTTTGGGGCGTAATCAAGGACGGCAATTCCTGGTCAATGATATTCAGTATCTCAACATTTTTACGAGCCCGGATTTTTTGAATGATCCAGGCGCTGAGCAGTAGAATCACCAGCATGCCGACCAGCATGCTGATCAAAATCGCGGGCAAATGCAGAGCCGGGCTACCTCCGCTTTCCTCCTGCAGATCGTCTTCTGCAAAAATATTCGGGGTTTGCGGGCTGATTCGAGATGCATTCAGAAGCAAATCAGAAGAATGCCCAGCCGTCTTCCGGCTCTCCAGATCAAATTTTTCCAGCAACTCATCCGGAGTGACCTGATAGACCATGCAAATGCGTTCGATAAACGATTTGCAGTAATGCTCATGCTGCCGAATTTTATAAAAGTCGCCACTTTCCAGGTTTTGAATAAACTCCTGTGAAGAACGAACTTTTTGAGCGACATCCGCGACAGTCATCCCGGCTTCAGCCCGTAAATTACGCAACTGCTCACCGAAACTTAGCGGGGGCAGACAGAGCACTTGAGCGGCTTCCTCCGGCTTTTCGCCCTCAACAACAAGCGAGTTACTCCCTGAGTTTGCTTCGCCTTCCTGTGTATCAAGCTCTGCCGTTTCAGCCGGAGTCGGTTCTGCCGTTTCAGCCGGAGCCGGTTCAGCCGGAGCGGCCTCGGATGGCGATACAAGAATATCCCCGGCACTACGACTTGGCAGAGTTTCCTCCTGCTGAAAAAGTTCTTCACTGTTTCGAATATTCAACATCAGCTGCTCCAGCTGTTACAAAAGATCAACGTTCGTCCTTGGGGCTGTCTTCGTCTTCATATACATCCTTATCCGGCGGAGCCAAAACCAGAATTTCCCGCATTCCACTGGAAGGCTGAGGCCCGATAATCCCCCGATCCTCGAGCTCATCGATCAGCGTAGCGGCTTTATTATAACCAATTTTCAAGGCACGCTGCAGATAGCTGATCGTTGGCCGACGATCTCGCAGAATGATCGCAATAGCAGACTGAACCAGCTTCTCTTCTTCGTCTTGCGGATCCATGTCCTGGCTATACATTTTGCCGCCGCCCGTATCGAAAGCATCACTGTCGCCAGCCTCCAAGGTCCGGAAAACGGATTCATCAAATTGCTGTTCAGCAAACGCCGAGACATAGCGGACAATATTTTCCACTTCTCTAGTATCGACCCAGCCGCCCTGGATGCGTTCGACATTCATACCAATACCTTTAAAAAGCATATCGCCGCAGCCCAGCAAAGACTCCGCCCCTTTGTTATCCATAATCGTACGAGCATCGATCTGAGACGGCACCTGAAAGGCAATCCGCACCGGATAGTTGTTTTTTATGGTACCGGTAATAACTTTTGTATCCGGGCGCTGAGTGGCAATAATCGTATGTATGCCAACCGCACGCGATTTTGCCACAATGGTTGCCAGACATTTTTCAACTTCCTTCTGGGCATGCAACATCACATCGGCAATTTCATCAATAATAATCACGATGAACGGGAGTTTTTCCGGAATGGGTTTGCCCTCTTCATCGAGTTGTTCGTCCGCGAGGTGCTTCCGGTTGTTGAATTCCTTCAGATTACGCACTTTGACGGCTCCCAACAGGCGATAGCGCCTTTCCATCTCATTGATCGCCCAGCGCAAAGCCAGACTCACCTTTTCCGCTTCCGTAATGACCGGCACGATCAGATGAGGCAAGCTGCTATAGGGTTGAAATTCAACCACCTTTGGATCCGCCATGATCAACTTTAATTCATCCGGCTTGAATTTGAAAAGCATGGAAGTGATCAGCAAATTCATGCAAACGGATTTGCCGCTGCCGGTAGCACCGGCGATCAGCAGATGCGGAGCCCGAGCCAAATCCAGCAAAATCGTTTGACCGCTGATATTTTTTCCCAGTAGCAATGGCACTTCCATTTTGCTATCTATCCACTTCCGATCGCTCAGAAGTTCATAGGCCGAAACATTGGTTCGCTGAAAATTAGGCACTTCAATGCCAACCAAATTTCGTCCGGGAATCGGCAACAACATGCGAACACTGACGGCCTCCAGAGCCATACAGATTGTATTCTGGATAGAGCTAAAGCGGTCGATATTCACCCCAGGCGCCGGAGAAATTTCAAAAAGAGTCACCTGCGGTCCGATGATATTGCCAACCACTTCTGCATCAAGACCGAAATTATCCAAAGTATCCTGCAGTTTCCGCATCGTCTTCTCAACCTCGTCCCGCAGTCTTGAAGTCGAGACTTCTACCGGTGGATTCAATAGGGTTGCTTCCGGCAATTGGTAAGGTGCCCCTGGTATGACCTGTGGGATCAGCGGAACGGTATGAACGGGTGCTGCGACCGCGGGCGGGGGGCTGATAACCGCTTGTTTGGGTATCTGCATCGGCAATTCCTGCTCTCTAAGCAACAGTGAATTGGCAACTTGCTGTTGTCTCAACATTGAGGGAGAACCCGAGGCGGGCTGTACGGCGGGAGCCGGACGATTACGCATCAATGCGGCAAGATCTTCCTCGTTTTTATCTTTACCGGCAGACTGGTTTTCAGCAGCTTGTTTTTTGGCGGCTGGAGCAATCACCGTAGCAAATTGTTCTGCGGGTTCTTCTTGGGATCGTTCTTCCGGCGGTTGTTCCGCGGTCTTCACATCGCGTTTACGTAGCAAATCCTGCCAATCATAATACCAGATAATTCCCAAGGGAGTCAGAAACAGCAGCAGGGCGATCAGCAACGATCCAGTCCAATTCAACAGCAAATAAAGCCAGCCGGAATTGGAAGCACAGAAAAAATGGCCGATGACCCCGCCGGGCATCGAATGGATATTCAGCGCTGCAGTCAGGGCGGCCAAGGCATTTGGAAAAAGCCCAAGCAGTAGCGAACAACCGAAGCCAGCCAGCAGAATACAGACCGGATAGTCCACGCCGGTACGCCGCAATCCGCCCCGCCAGAATAAACGACGCATGCTGCATAACAATAATAACCCCGTGAGAAAATAACTGCCCAGGCCGAAAGTAATCATCATGAACCACCCGACTCTGGCACCAACAACTCCCAACAAGTTGCGGGGATAGGAAACACCGCTTATCCCCCCAGCAAGATAATCGAGATCGTCCGGACTGTATTTGATCAGAGACAAAAAAAGCAAAATGCAAAAAAACAAGATAAGAATCCGTCGGAACTTGAAAGTTCGGTCACTTTCGTCCTGCATGATATTTGCTACTGCCCCGAATAACACGGCCATCCAAATCTCCTCTTCAACGGGTGCTTCGCCAAGATCTCCCGTCCGCAAACGTCATCCCGACAGCCCGACCGGTAAAAAAGCGAATACATAATCTTGTCGCAAATCGGTCGTATTTCATAACAACAAAACCCGCTTGCGAATCAACCACCTTGAATAATGTAATCTGACCGCCGAAATATACAACCAAAAGAACTCAGAAAACCAGACGTTTCAGCACCCTGCGTTTCAGCAAAGGAAAATGCCGCCGCGCGCTGTTATGCATCCCTCATAGAGGCCGCTTCCTTAATGACCTGTTCGTTCTCATCACAATATCCGTCGGGACTCTAACCGAACCTGAAATCCGCACAAAAGAGCACGGAAACGGGAAACGCGAGCTGTACTACAGAGGCCGCTTCAAGCGGAGAAAAAAAGACGTCACATCTGCCGTTCTGCTGGCGACAACAAAGCACGACCATTTATTGATCAAAGCCATATTTTTTATCATTTGCAGCTCGGCGTCGGGCGTCTCCTTCTTCAAGGTCATGCTTGAAGGTCTCGCTTTTGGACTTTACTTGGCCGGTCACTTCTTTGCCGACCTGTTCGGTCTTGGACTTGCCTCTCTGCAACAGATTCTGCAACGCTTGACGGTGTTGATAAGCAAACCACGCAGCAGCCAATACAATCAGCAATAGAATAAAATTCCGAATAACACGTTTGAGTTCGCTTTTTTTCTTGCGAGCCATAATCTCTCCTACAACGACTTGCGAATCCAGAGCATTTTGCAGGCAGGCATCCGAACAGCAGATGATTCCATTGGCCGTTTTGATACACTTCTCGCAAATCGGTTTCCGGCAGGTCGCACAGTGCGCGACCGCCGGTACATTCGGATGATTCAGACAAACACTTTGGTTAATTTTACTGGACATGGCAGACCTCCTGTTTGGTAAAAAACCCAATCCTTGCGCATCTGAACACTCAACGTAAAAAACAGCTGCAAATTATCAGCCGCCGATCAGAACTGCTGCAAGAAGCGTAGATCGTTGTCATAGAGCAGACGCAAGTCACTAATCGCATAGCGGATCATGGCAATGCGCTCCAAGCCCATCCCAAAAGCATATCCAGTTGTTGTCTCAGGATCATAACCGACATTCTTGAAAACTTCAGGATTCACCATGCCGGCACCCGCGAGTTCCAGCCAGCCAGAGCCTTTGCAGATACGACAGCCCTGCCCCTTGCAAATGATGCAGGACGCATCACATTCCACGCTGGGTTCCGTAAAAGGGAAATAATGCGGACGCAGACGCACCGTCACGTTTTCTCCGAACATCTCACGCGCGTAGTGTGCAAGAACCCCTTTCAAATCCGCCAAGGAGACATGACGATCAACATATAATCCTTCGATCTGATGAAAGCTCATGCCGTGTGTGGCATCCGGCGTATCACGCCGGTAACAACGCCCCGGGCAAATGATCCGAACCGGCGGTTTTTTGGCCAGCATTGAACGAATCTGAACAGGGGAAGTCTGAGTCCGCAAGATCATCGTCTCCGGATTCAGCCAGTTCTCATCTTTTAGATTGAAATAAAAAGTATCTTCCGGGGTGCGGGAGGGATGATCCTGAGGAGCATTCAGAGCATCAAAATTATTCCAGACCGTTTCCAGATCCGGCCCATCGGCGACGATAAAGCCCATCCGTCGAAAAATGGCAACAGCGTCATCCATCACCTGGGTGATCGGATGCTTATGGCCGAGGTGACGCTTGCGCCCGGGCAGCGTGACATCCAATGCATGCGAACATGCAGAGGTCTTCTGTAACGATGCCGTTTTCTCCTCAAACGCCTGCTGAATCTGCTGTTTGACGGAATTCAAGGTTTTGCCGACCGCCGGTTTGTCCGCCGCCGGAACCTGCCCCAATTTACCCAGCAAAGCTGGCAACAGCCCTTTCCGCCCTAAAAAACGAGCCCGCACTTCCTCGAGTTCATCCGCATTGCTGACGGTCGACAGGGTTGCTTGAACCTGCGTCAGAGTCGACAATAAATCCTGTTCTAATTCCGTCATAATCACATTCCTGATAAACAAGTATCTTGTAAAGTTTGTTTTTCCAATTTCTGGCGATTCGCACTCTTACTGCACTGCTACTTTAAGAATCTCTGCATTATTCATGAACATCATGGCGAAAGCCAAAACGAAGATGGCAATGGTTTCGACAATGCCCAGCGCGATCAGATAATTGACAAAGCCCTTGCCGGTTTCCGCCAAAGCATCACAGGCACCTGCGGCAGCGCGCCCCTGATATGCGGCTGAAAAAGCGATTCCAAAGCCCCCCAGGAAACCAACCAGCAAAGCCACGGGCCAATACGCTGGTTGAATGGTCAGCACGGTTCCCATCAGAATCATGCCATAAATCGTCTGTGACATCGGCACACCGGTCAGAATGGTCAGCTGAAATGGGGCACTTTTGCCCTGCGCATAACATTTTTTCCAGCTGCCAATCGCGGATGCAGCAGCCACACCACAGCCATAGGCGGAACCTGCGGCGGCCATGCCAAAAGTTGCAAAAGCGCCAAAATAAACTAAAGCCTGTTGAATGGATTCGCTCATATTCTTTCTCCTGCTTGTTGTTCTGATTGGGTAAAATTAATGTAAAAGATGGAAAATCACTCTCCGTTTTCCGCTGTTTTCAAGGGCAAGTACGCCTTACCGCCCCAGTTCAGTCCGATATGTCCGGAAAACTCAAGAGTATTCAAACGGATGCCATGCACAAGCACGCCCATGGCAGCCAAGGCCACATTCAGGGTGTGGCCGATGAGAATGATAATCAGGCTGACCGGGATCATCCACAGCGAGTTCTGCCAGACCATGACACTCATTGCATTAAAGCTTTCAGCGATAAAATAGCTGGATAATCCGACTGCGTAAAGCCGGATATAGGAAAGCACATCCACCAGACTATTGATAAAATTGAAGGGGGCATAAATCACATCTCCCATATTCAGCCAATTTACCGAGCAAGTCAGAATCAACACCGTCCCGACCAAGTAAAGACCTTTGGCATAGGGGCTGAGGGTACCGCCGGAAATCAGCAGCATTTTGACGGTAAAGAAATTGCCCCATAGAAAGAGAGCCCATCCCACATGTCCCAAGCCGCGGCGGATACTGCCGCTGATCAAAGCCGACCAGATTCGAGCCATGGACAAATGGAACGCACCGATGAAAAAGCCAAGCAATTTGACGTGATTGCTGTTGACATCCTCCCGGAACCAGGGAATACCACGAAAAACCAGCGGCAGCCGTTCTGACGGGATGCCAAACCAATTGCCAGTCAAAGCCCCATAGATCAGAATGCAGCCGCTCATCAGTAGCAACAACAAGATCGCATCCTTTTTTTTCTGCTCAGCAGACTGATTTTTGAACCACAAAACGCAACCGCCGGCAAAAAAGAGTAGGCCATATCCGGCATCCCCAACCAGCATGCCGCAGAAAATGGCAAGAAAAATCAACATCGGTGCACTGACATCAACTTCGTTATATCCCGGCAGGACTCCGATAAAATCAAAGATCAGCTGTGCCATCCGCAAGCGTTTTGGTATCCGTAGTTTGGTCGGCACTTCCGGATCCTCCAAGGCGGCATCCTCAGAACGGATACCCCAACCTTCGTTGCCAGCGGCAACCAGCAAGTCCTCCATCCGGTCACTTGGGACAAAGCCGGAAAGATAAGCGAGCTCCTGCCCGGCCAACCCCATGCCATCACGGGCTTTGGCAAAGGTCACTTCACCACGAAGACAAAGTTGAAATTTCTGTAGATTGCTGAGCTGCCGGGCGGCCAGGCTATGTAATTCGGCCTGCAATCGTTTCTCCTCCTGCTGCAATTGCTGAAATTCCTGCCGCAAAGCCGCTAAATCCCGCCCCTGTGGAAAATTCTCCACCGGCAAATTCAGTTCAGCAAGGGAATCCGAAGAGAACACCAGGAAATAGGCTTTACCCCGGACTTGTTTTACAACCTGACAAAAACAATTTTCCGGCAATTCTGGAAAGAGTTCAGCGGAGCAGCTGCACAAAGCGGCCTGCCAGCCGCGTTCTTGCAGCTTTTGCAGGGTCTGTTCGGAAAATTCGCCCCAGGGTTCGAGCTGTTCCATAGCCGGCAACAAGGCGGCTTGCCGTTCGGCATTAGCCTTCTCTCTTGCCATTGTCGTCACGGCGCTCTGAAGAACCTGCGCTGGGGCAAGTGGCTCTGCGCCTTTTTCCGGCTTGACTTTCAGCTCTGACAAATAGTTCAGCACCCGTTCCAGGTCAGCCTGTTGCCAGGCCAGCCCAGTCAATTCGTCCGAGGCCGGTTCGGTCACTGGAACAATATGGAACAAGCCCAGATGCTGCAAGCCAGCCACGGCGGATTGCCGTTCACTCGACAAGCAGACCAGGGTAATTTTTTTCATCTTCTCGATCAAGGAAATACTCCCTTAAACAACAACAACTTTACACAAGTGCAGCATCCCGAAGTTCACATTTCTTTTTGGCAATCTTCGAACGACCAACCGAATTGGTCTGCTGATCGCCAATGTAAATGTTAATGCGGCGGATGTGTTCTTGGGCATCCGGGATTTTAACTTTTTCAAACAGGTTGACCCGCTGTGTTACCACCCGGAGTTCCTGGTTCAGTAAAGTGAGCTGCTCTTCAACCAGACTGCGACGCAAACGCAATTCAATCTGTTTTTTCAAGATCTCCAACGCATCATCAAACCAAAGCGGAGTCGAAAACAGGTCATAATCAATCTCTGTAAAGGCCAACGATTCAAACACCGGAACATCCGTGCCAGCGACATTATGCGCGCCAACCCGCCATTCGCTGACTTGCAGCAAATCCCGCAATTGCTCTGCATCTTTACCGGCAAACAAAGCCAGATTCTTCTGATTGCGAATGATTTCTTCCTGCAAATGCCGATCAATCTCGGCAAGCGCTTCACGCACCAGCCGCACTTCAACTTGGAGTTGCTGCTTTTTGAGCTGCAAGGTCGGCAGATAGCGTTGAAAAAGCTTCAACGAATCACGCTGATTCTTCAACTCGTTTTTGGTTAATTTGATTTTCGCCATAAGCGACCTCAGTCCACCGGATTCTTATCTGGCCAAAAGGCCTGGATCATCTCGCTCTTGATGCCGGTTTCCGACGGGTCAAAACATTCCGCCAGGGTTTTCCAGCCTAAATCCAACGCCTCTTCCAGGGAAATGTTAACACTCAAGTCCATCATACGCGATTCAAACATGGAGCCATACTTGAGCAGCTTCTGATCCCACTCACTCATGCGGAAGCCCATCGATTGCTTTTCGAGCGCTTCCTTGTATTCAGCATACAGACGGATCATCGTATCCATGACCGTGCGATGATCCTCCCGAGTACGATCATTAACCTGTTGTTTCAAACGGCTCAATGATCCGAAAGGCTCAATTCGGCCATTCACCAGATAAAATTGCCCTTCGGTGATATAGCCGGTATTATCCGGCACCGGATGAGTGACATCGTCCCCGGGCATCGTAGTCACTGCCAGAATGGTAATCGAACCAGCATTCTCAAAATCCACGGCCTTTTCATAGCGGGCAGCCAGCTGACTGTAAAGATCGCCAGGATAGCCCCGGTTCGAGGGAATCTGCTCCATCGTAATAGCAATCTCTTTCAGAGAATCGCAGAAATTCGTCATATCCGTCAACAATACCAGAACCCGCTTGTTATGCTCCGTGGCAAAATATTCCGCTGCCGCCAAAGCGAGATCCGGCACCAGCAAACATTCAACGGTCGGATCCGAGGCAGTATGCACAAACATCACCGTACGAGATAAGGCACCATGCGCATCCAAGGTATTCTTAAAAAACAGATAATCGTCGTATTTCAGCCCCATTCCACCCAAGACAATCACATCGACTTCCGCCTGCATCGCAATGCGTGCTAACAGAGGATTGTAAGGCTCTCCGGCAACCGAAAAAATTGGCAGTTTCTGACTTTCCACCAGGGTATTGAAAACGTCAATCATCGGCACCCCGGTACGAATCATGTTACGGGGAATGATACGATTGGCGGGATTCACGGAGGGACCGCCAATATCGATCAACTGATCGCTCAAGGCCACACCATTGTCCCGCGGACTTCCGTTTCCGGTAAAAATCCGCCCCAACAGAGCTTCAGTACCGGAAAGCTGCATCGGACGTCCCAGAAAGCGTACTTCGCTGTCGGTGGCAATACCGCGACTGCCGGCAAAGACCTGCAGAGAGACCCGTTTTGCGTTCAGCCGGATCACCTGCGCCAGCGATACGCCACGGGTACTGCGAACCTCAGCTAATTCACCATTGGCGATATTATCAGCCTCAATAGTAATGACATTGCCGCTGATCTGTATGATGCGATGATAAATTTTTCTCATCCCTGAATTACACCTTTACTTTTGAGATTCTGCCGCGACCGTCTCAGTCTGTTTCTTCAGAACGGCATCAATACGGGCTTCAAGTTGCTGAAATTTTTCGGATTCCCAGGGAGCATAATTCCAGTCAATGAAATGCTGGCGTAAATGCTGAAAATAAGAGCGTGCTTCGTCTTTATCAGAAAAATGGAATTTTTTCTCCAGCACCTGTACCAGTTTGGAGAACACCTTGATTTGACGTTCGGCACCACAGATGCTATCGACTTCATCAAAAGTATTCTGCTGCAGATAAACAGCATCAATGAATTCACTTTTCAGATAAACCACAAAATCGGAAATTGGGGTACCCTCTTCCCCGACGACTTTCATCATCTGGTTGACTTCATTGCCATCCTGCAACAGGCGACGCGCCTTCTTAACCAATTCTTCCGGAACCAGACTCTTGTATTTGCTCCAGCTATCCAGGGGATGAATGGCTGGATAGCGACGTGCATTGGCACGGTCACGCGATAAGGCCAAGAAGCAACCAACGACTTTCAGAGTCGACTGCGTCACCGGTTCTTCAAAATTGCCACCCGCCGGACTGACAGCGCCACAGATCGTGATCGAGCCCATCTGGCCGTCATGAAGCTTGACCAGGCCAGCCCTTTCATAAAATCCAGCGACCAGAGTTTCAAGATAAGCGGGAAACGCTTCTTCGCCTGGAATTTCCTCTAGTCTTCCGGAGACTTCACGCAGCGCCTGCGCCCAGCGGGATGTCGAATCGGCCAACAGAAGGACATGCAGTCCCATTTGGCGATAGTATTCAGCCAACGTCACACTGGTATAAATCGAAGCCTCCCGGGCCGCCACCGGCATCGAACTGGTATTACAAATAATAATCGTTCGGTCAATCAGATTACGCCCGGTGCGCGGATCCGGCAGATGCGGAAATTCCCGAAGGATTTCCACCACTTCACCAGCACGTTCACCACAGGCCGCCACAATCACCACATCGACTTCCGAATGCTGCGACAAAGCGTGCTGCAAAACCGTTTTACCAGCACCAAAAGGACCCGGAGTACAGAAGGTGCCGCCCTTGGCGACCGGGAAAAAAGTATCAATCACCCGAACCTGCGTCACCAAAGGATCCACAGGCAGCATTTTTTCCTGGTAACAGGAAATAGCCACTTTCACCGGCCAAGTCTGAACCATGCGGATTTCGCGTTCTTCCTTTCCATTGCCGGCTTTGGCGATAACCGTATCGATCGTATACGCCCCAGGCTCAATAAGCCAAGTCAGTTCCCATTCCCCATCCCAGGCAAAAGGCAACATGATTTTATGCTTGAAAATCCCTTCCGGGACGCTGCCGATTTCACTGCCGGCTTGCAGCAAAGTTCCAATCTCGGCCGTGGCGCTGAATTCCCACTTTTTTTCACGATCCAAGGGATAGACATAAAGTCCGCGTTTCAGAAAATATCCCGCCGTTTGAGCCAACTCGGGTAGGGGGTTTTGTAAGCCGTCATAAACCTGGGTCAGCAAACCCGGCCCCAATTCCACCGACAATAATTCGCCGGAGAATTCGACCGCATTGCCAACTTTTACGCCTGAGGTATTTTCGAACACCTGCAGATCAGCTTCCCGGCCACGGACTCGGATCACCTCACTTTTCAGACGCTCGCCCTGGCCAGTCACCACGTAGGCCACTTCGTTCTGGATCACGCGCTCTGCAAATGCGACGCTGACCATATTGCCGTTGACCCCGGTAACTTTTCCACTTAACATTATTTCACTCATTTCGTCAATCCGATCTAAAATGATACTTCATGTTCTGACATCAGAACCTAAGCGGCCCCTTCATGCTCTATTCCACCGTTTGCCGGCGTTCGGCAGCTTCCTGCAAACCCGCTTCCACCAGTTCCACAGCAAAACGGCTGCCAGCTTCTTCTGCCCACAAGCCTTGTTTTTCCAAAATCAGCAAGCGGTAAGCATAGATAATAACGGTCGAAAAATCAAACAGATGCCCTGCGTTGAGCTCATCCAAACGCTGCCAACGCAAAAAATCTAATGCCTGTTCTTTTTCCCAGGCGTTAGGCAATGCCATAATTTCTTCAATCCGCTTCACCAGCAGAGCAGAATAATGGGAGGATTCCCGCTGCCAGCCACTGGCCTCGACTTTACGGTTGCGCCCACGTTGCGCCGCCAGCAAATTACGTAAATACGTTTCCTCTTGTTGCCACTCTTCAATGACCGACTGAGCAACCGCGCGCTCCTGCTCAGGACAAAGCTGCAGAGAGGCCAACACCCCGGCTTCCTGCTCCGAAAGACAATCCCGGCTACTGCCCATGAAGAACTCATAAGTCAAAGGAGCTTTTTCCCCAAACCGTAGCAGAGGTAAAGAACTAATAAAATAAAAAAAGTCAGAGGCCATGGACCCGTTTCCCAGGAAAAAACTCAGGTTGTTGCACGATCAGAAATTTTCCGTCAGGATTCCGGCAATCCGGGGGCTGAGATGTGCTGCGATCGCTTCGGCCAGCGCCTGATCCGTAAAATCATAGAGGACATCACTGCCCTTGAATACCAATTTAAAACCGCCGCTAATATTTTTTGCCGGTGACAAGGTGCATCGTTTCTGCAAATCCGCCGCCAATTCTGCCTTGACTGCCGTTTCCAGCTCGGCAAGCTGGCCAGGCTCAAGTAAAACTTCAAGATTCGCCTGTTCACCCTGTTGCGTCAGATAAGCATTACACAGACTAGCAATAATTCCAGCCAAATCCTTGACCGACAGAGAATTCTTCAGCAGGCCTTCCGTAACCTGACGCACCCGCTTTTCCAGTTCGGAACGCAAACCCAGTAGGACATCACGAGCTGCCTGACGCAAAGCCTGCTCAGAATTCTGTTCGAGCAATTCCGCTTCCCGGCGGGCGTCCGTGATCATTTTCTCTGCCTGTTCTTTGGCATCCGCAAGAATCGTTTCGACTTCTTTCTGAGCCTGAGACAGTAACACCGCTCGTTTGGCTTCGGCCTTCTTCAGACCCTCTTCGTCAATTTTATTCAATAAGGCCTGTAATTCGTCAGCCATTGCTGATTTCTCCACTGTTTTTTGCAGAATTCCAATCGTTGCATATCTATGCGGGTCATTTTCATGAAGGTAATCTAAAAAATATAAACCTCTAAGCTGGAAAAACAAGCCAGCACCGGGCAAGGAGCTGGAAAACAGCCCCCCTTGAAGGATGGGTGAATGAAAAAATACGAACGATAAAAAAGGCGGCAAGTTTGCCGCCTTTTTTATGGTTCTAGGGAGAAAGTACCTTACCCTTTGTAATTTCCAGGAAGAATAGCATCTCCATACTTGTCTCTTGCTGCACTGATATGGGCGATGGCATCGTCCCAGTATGCGATGATTTCTTTCGGTGTGGAAGGATCCATCTTGTTGTAAAACGCTTTCGTGCGTTCCAGTTTTTCAATCCATTTGCTACAATGGAAAGTAAAAAGATACTTATAATCCTTCTCCGAAAAATCTTCCTTTAGATGTTTTTGAAAAAGCTCTTTCAAGTCTTTGTAGAGGGGGATTTTGCCAGTCGGCGTATCACAGCTGTCGTATTCGCCATGGATTCTGCCGTCAGCCCAGTGCAACCACACTTTTTTCGCCAGCTTGCTGGTCATGAATTCACCCTGCGGCCCACGCATAAAGTAGTTATTGCTAAATACTTTAGGAGTATTGGTCATATTCTCGCCGAAAGCAATATTGTTCTTTGTGTACTCGCCAAGTGGGTAGGAGACGAAATCGAGGTTCGCCATCGGACTCGGTTTACGTACCCCTTCTGCGCCAAGAGTTGCACTGGTGGTTTCCGACTCAAGCGTTGCGGCCTTGAGCAGAATACCATCTCGCCAGTTCGGCGATTCCTCGACCGGAACCGTCGTATCACTGTCGCGTCCGCCGTAAAGGACGCCTTCCACCTTTACCCCATCCTTCGCTTCAAAACCTTCCTTATCGATATTGTCAAGGTAATCGAGGCGCATGGTATAACGGGCATTGCCGTGGGCAAGATCGACTTCATTGCCTTTTCCATCCTTTACCCCCTTCTTCCACTCGCCAAAATGGTTTCGGCCAGTGTCCGGCGTATCTACCCCCATGCCGAGCCAATAAGGTTTGTTGTCCGGACCAACGAGCACATTGGAAAAGATGATTTCCTGATCTTTCATCAGATTCTCAAAAATGACCGGATCATCCTTGGCATTGACATCCTTGATAATGCCGAACATACCAAACTCAACATTGACGGCACGAAATTCGCCATTCATGTTGCGGAAATAGGCAATATCATCCCCCACGATCTTTTCGCCAGGAATCATCGCCGTTGATGTTTTGCCACAGGCGGAAGGATAAGCGCCGCAAAAGTAGGTCTTGCGGTTTTTCTCTTTATCAATGGCAGCCATAACAAACATGTGTTCGCAAAGCCATCCTTCTTTACCAGCCATACTGATCGCCAAGCGCATCGCGTGTTTTTTCAGGCCGATCGAATTACCCGCATACTGATCATTCATCGAGTAGACAATATTGTCATGGGTATCCATGTAAATACGGCGTTTGTCGAGATTGGCTGTACAGTTGTTCGCATCCAGCTCACCAGCAGAATGAATAAAACGGAAAAAATGATCTTTTTCGTTTTCCTTCATTTTTAGAAAATGGCTGTAAGCGCTACGATACAGAATGAATTCGGAATGGGCGACATACCAGCTATCGGTAAATTGGATACAGGGAATGGTAAACGGGCTTTCCGTCGGGCCTTCGGAAAAAAACTGAACAACCACATCTTTGCCCCTCATAATTCCCTTTGAAATCTCCATAATTTCAGCATAGCCCTGTTCATATTCAACAGAGTTCAGAGATTTCATACGCTCAAGGTTTTCTTTCCGAACTAAAAATTTGGTATTGTTCTTATCGCGTCCCTGATCTTTATAACCATCCCAGTGAATGGTCTGTTTCGAAAATGCGAGCTTTTTCTCTTCACCCTTCGTGATGGCCTGATCACGAACATATTGCGTATCTTTTTCACTGTCATCGCAAACATAAATTGAAGCAGGGGCGCAATGTTCGGCAAAAAAACCGACGAAATCCATCACTTTCGGGTTCTTGAGCGCTTCGAGTTTGCCATAGCTTTCGGCACTCATTTTGTTTTTCAAAACTTTTTCAAACTTACTGGACATAAAGGCTCCTTTAACAAGAAGTTAATACAGTCGCGGAACAAACGATATCCAAAAAACAGATACAATGGTTCGGCAGCTGGAACTCATGAAAAACGACCAGTGCCGATTGAATCTCTTTGCACATATCACGGCTTCCCGTGACATTACAAGTGCGCTAATAATATAATACTTGCTTAATAGTTTTCTCGAATAAAAGCAAAATATTTTACTTCCTAAGGTCACGACTACGGTCATATTTCCCAAACTGGCGTTCTTTTCTGGTCAGTCGATTTTAGTGCGCATGGGATTATTTTTTTCAACTGTCGGTTTAACGGCACGCCCGTTGTTTTAACCGGCAAAAATACATATCACCAGAGACGGGACTCCTTCTTGACCACGGACGACAATCTTACACGATCAGACTTCGCAGTCGGGACTTGGCGTAGTAGAGAATATCGACCGACTCTCCAGAATGAAGCAGCGCTTCTATTGCGGCAAAATCCCGACCATAAAAGTAGACTCTGCTACTGACCGTTTCGGCTTCGATGGTAATTTCCACTTCGGCGGCGTAGATGCTGCCGGAACGAACTGGACGGCGACCAAAGCATTTGAGAATGCGAACAACTTTGGCCGGATA
The DNA here is from genome assembly GCA_041670605.1 of Lentisphaeria bacterium. GTDB lineage: Bacteria > Verrucomicrobiota > Lentisphaeria > Oligosphaerales > Oligosphaeraceae > JAQVUB01. The sequence goes on along the minus strand of JBAXYW010000038.1, from coordinate 353 downwards.
ACGCTTGCCAAATTCGCGGATATCCTTCTCTGAACAACACGCCCGACTACCAATTAAACGAAAAACAACGCCGAGGAACATAAATATAGGAAATACCGATGCTGCCCAGGCGACACCCCTGACCGACAGCGGCAAAAAACAAAACAACAGCACCATCATAAACGTCCCAATAAGCCCTAAACAAGCAAAAATACTCCCGAGAATACACAGCACCGGCAGCGGGTTCTTCATGTTTCATCCCTCCTTTTTGGCAATAACTCCACTTTTTTCACTTTTTAAAACGCATTTTTACATTAATTTTCGGAGTGGTTCAAAACAGGGTTACACTACTACATGTTAGCCAGTTGCTTGTT